>JAIDEM010000074.1 GCA_029054825.1 Prevotella sp.
GTTTAGCAGCTGGCCTTTTGGTTGCTTTAGTATCTTTGGTTGTGTCTCCTTTCCGCACTTCCCATCAGGCATCCTGAGTAAACATCAGAGACGTACCGCAGTACATCCGGAACGTCACTCTACATACCTCACTAAAATCCTTACGTCACCATAATGTAAAATACTTGAACAACTGATTTCCATATCCAGTAATCAGTCACAGATGAAAAGTTCACACGCCGAAACAATGAATGAATATAAAAGCCCTTACTTAACTATATCGTCGATTTCTTTATTTGTTATTGGACTACCGAGAATTTCATGTTCCTTAATACGTTTTACAGGCTCAGGCTTTACAGGTAATCCTTCCAAAATCTGGTAAAGAGTTATACCTACCTCATTAAGCACATGCTTTGTAGGTCCAAAGCCTGTGCTTTCCCAACCATCTCCCGATTCTTCATACATATTTCCAGCATCTGCAAGAAGGCCAAGCGCCGTAAGATTGTCTGTCACAAACGTATTCACCTCTGACACCTCTTTATATTCTCCAAGGTGACTAAGATCCGGGAGATAAGCTCTGGCAACTATAGAACATAGGCGCAACATCATATCAGTATTTATCTCTCCACGAACCCTCCTGACATATATCATGCCCATGATATCAGCTTTCTTATCTTCCTCTGCCGAATACAGGAGTTGTGTGATATAGTCCGATATACGCTTCTTGTCCTTATGAGAAAGAGTCGTTATAAAATCCGTAACCTCTTCTGGAGGAATCTCGTTGGCACATTTAAGATACCGCCCAAGTTTCCGAACAAAACGATAATCGAAATAACCTGATGCTACTTTTCCAAGTTTCAGCAATGAGCCTACATACGGAATATCCATCGCTGTTGTCATAATATCCGCACAGACCTCTGCCTCCAAATATGCATTGTCTATGACGAAGTTCACATCATTACGTGACTGTTGCAAGTCGAAAATAGTATTATCCATTATAATATCCTGGCCATTCAGTGGCTAAGCAATCGGCAACCAGCATCCGGTTGCCTGTCCGTCTAATACCGCTCTGCATGC
>JAIDEM010000075.1 GCA_029054825.1 Prevotella sp.
CACGATGGTTTAACTGAGTGTTTGTGCATTTTGAGAGATACTTTGTAAAAGGATGTATATGTAAACACACACATGCATGGGCGAGTGAAATAAAAGTAATGTTTCGGAGTCTCGCATACTCCACCTTGGCATCGAAGCACGGACAGGCTTTAGGTACGGCATCCAGCATGTCGTGGCGGCCGCATATCATGACTTTGGGGAAGAGTTTGCGGAGCCTCTGCAGGAGAGCAAGGAGAGATACGCGTTGCTCAGGCGTGCGTGTGTCGGCAGGGTGACCGGAGGCACCCAGTCCGCCCTCGTAGCAGATGCCTATGCTGCAACGGTTGTACGGACGGCAGTGTGCACCTACTTCAAGGAGCTTGCGGTGCTGGGATACGGTGCCGTCGCGTCGGATATAAAGATGGTAGCCGATGGTGCGGAAACCACGTGCCTTGTGGTCGCGTAACAGTTGCTCCACAGTATAGTCGCGGTCGCATCGTGTGGCGGAGCAGTGGATTACGATAAAGCGGACGCTCTCCGCGCCGTTCATCACCGTGCCTTGTTCCACGCCTTTCGTGAGCAGGCGCTCAGTAGCAACTTCTTCGTCACCTATGAGGATGGGAAATGTTTCTGTTATCATATAGATTCGGTTTTTATGGTTGTGGTGCGGTTATCCGGTCATATCAAATACCCGAACCTCCGGTTTTGAGGTGAGAATGGTGGGGACGGTCATCCCCACCTGAATGAAATACATGACGTCAGAGAATGCTTCCTGTGGTGCATGATGTTACTGTAAATGCACCGATGATGGTCGTAATTAGAGTGCAGACGGCGTTTAAATGATATGGACAATGATGTCGATAAGATGGACATAAATGCCTATTGTTTGGACAAGCACTTCCTGCTGGTTCTTTATACAAGGCAGCTTGCAGAGGCGAATACAGACAATAAAGAAGGAATCATATCCGGTCAGACGCCTTAATTATAAAGAGACCAATATGTAGGCTTTGTCAAGAAGCAAGATAGCCTGCACGGGACGTTGACCATAAGCTGGGAGACTATCTTGGCTGGTTTTCTGAACTTACAGGTCGGCATATTGATATATGGTGTGGCAGGGCGGTTGCATCTGATGATACTAATTATAAATATATAAGAATGGAACAGAAAGTTAGGATGTTTCTGCATGAAATGAAGATGAAATGGTACGATGTGCAGGTTGCTATCGGCGGTGCATGGCGGTTCTTCTGCAAGCAGCAAAAAGCCATGGCCAAGAGAATGGCATCAGAACATTATACGGAGGATACACGTACAGAAGACACTTCGGTGATCTTTACCTGCAACGGTTGGATATGGCATGGCGGCTTGGCCGACAGGCTGAAAGGTATGATTGCTGTTTATGATTGGTGTAGGAGGAATGGACGGCAGTTCAAGATAAACTTCAGTGAGCCGTTTTTGTTGCAGGATTATCTTATGCCTAATGAAGTGGAATGGCGTCCGCAGGATGTTGTTTTCAACGAGGCATTTTCTGCGCCCAAGGTATGCTTGATGGAGCCACGCACTTGCAATAAAAATGAAATAGCAGACCATCAAGATGAGCTTTTTGAATCATGGATGGATGAAAACCTGTCCGATGTTTCAAGGCAACTTCATGTATACACTAACATGGAGCGTAGAGAAGTTGATTTTGAAATACGTTTTAATGAACTCTTCTGTCCTGTACCTCGTTTGCAGAAGTTGATAGATGAGCATTTGGCGAATATAGGGGGAAAGTATATTTCCATTTCTTTCCGCTTCACTACCCTGTTGGGTGACTTCACAGACTGCACGGGAACACCACTGTCTCCGGAAGAGCGAACAAGACTTATAGAGCGAAGCCTGGAGGCTATAAAAGCCATAAGCCGTCAAGCCCCGGCACATGACAGGATATTGGTGACCGCAGACAGCGAGACATTCCTGGCAAGGGCCAAGGATATGAAGGATGTGTATGTCATACCAGGAAAAGTGGGACATATAGACTATGACCATGGGGACGACGTGAACATGAAGACATTCCTCGATTTCTTCCTCATCTCAAAAGCCGAGAAAGTCTATTTGGCACGCTCCGGCAAGATGTATCGCAGTGCGTTCGCAAAAACCGCAGCATTGGTGAATGACAGGCCGTTTGAGATTTTTGAATTCTGATAATCAGTGTTGTAGGTTAAAAAACAATAAATAGGAAGCGGATTACTGATTATAATTTGTTGAAATGAGTGGAAAATATTATTTTTGCAAAAAATGTTGAGGTATGAGTAGCTATTTGCATTATATATACACAAAGAGATTCGGCAAGGTGGCTGAACTTAAAGCGAAGTTCGGCGAGGATGCCGTACGCCAAATGGAGGCCATGGGATATATAGCAAATGCTCCGACAAAAGATGGCGATACGTGGCGTATATCCTCACGTGCTTTGAGATTGGCCACGCTACGTTATCGTAAGAGTACTATTTGGGAGCGTGTATGCGATTGGTTTAATTTGAGCATACGACGAATAGATTTTAGTATAGAATGACTTCGTATTTTGTTTTATGGATTCCTGTATTACAGAAAGGGAATCTAAAAATAATAAACAGGGAACTTGATGATGTCGTCCTTAAGGATCTGCCTGATGTGCAAGAGTTGCATATATAGGGAAGTATTGACGCAAGTACTTATAATATAATACTGGAATATTGGTTATCCGGAGGGAATAAGCGTCGTTGTATACTTGAATGCACGGAAAGTCACTCAACTGGGTTTCTCGCTTATCGTGTTGAAGTAGAGGATGATGTAGCAGATTTTGTTTTGGAGGGTCTGAAAAGCGGATTCCACAAGTCGTACTATCATTATATAAAAGGATTTTTCCATAATCATATACATCATGGCGAGTCCGAGGATTCCCTTCTTGCCTGTTATTTTTCCAAGACACCAATATCATTAAGCAACAAGCAACATTTCAAGGATGTAGTGGATTCGTATCTGGATTGCTATATACAGAAGTTAAAAGGTAATATTTCTGAGATAAACAATCATTTGAGTGATGTGCTTGATGAAATGTCGCATGGAAAGGATGTGACAAAAAACATAAAGTTTATCCATTCGTTGATTAAGAATTGTTATCGTGTCAGGGGAGAATTAGGATATTGCAGATTCCTGTCGGATACAAATATCAATGAAAGTTCAAAAGAAAAACGTAGAAAGTTGAAGACTGCCTGCACAGATTTTGACAGTTCTTTGGATAATCTTTTGTTTTGGTACAATCACTATGTATCGCTTGTAAGCTATACTGAAGGTGGAAAAAGTTTGAAATGGGGTATTACCGGTGCTGGGCTTGGAATATTCTCATTGATGGTAACTGCCATGCTTGAGATAAGAGACTCATTCCAATTGTCAAATGAAGAACAATTGAATGTTATCAACAGGATGGACAGCTTGCGGAATGAATGTCTTGATAGAAAAATAGACAGTTTGTATTTTCTTATGGAGTGTTCCGGTCGTCGTGACGGCCTGTTGCCCAAGAATAAACACTCAAATTAAGATATAGAGGAAAATCTACAGGATTTTGTAATCTGAATCTTTCTTAATAATAACATTATATGCCGTAAGGAAAAACGTCCTTTGTGGCATACGATTCCATTAAACTTTTTATTAATTCATATTTTACTGATTATCAATGAATGATAGTCCAGCTGTTTCCATCCTTGTACCAGTGTACAAGGTGGAGAAATATTTGTCCCGTTGCATAGAGTCTGTCTTCGCGCAGGACTTCATTGATTGGGAGCTTATCCTTGTGGATGACGGCAGTCCTGACCGCTGCCCGCAGATTTGCGATGAGTATGCACAGAAGGACGAGCGCATACGTGTGGTGCATAAGGTAAATGGAGGATTGGTGTCCGCACGTCAGTCTGGTTTTTCTATTTCTACAGGAAAGTATATACTTCATGTTGATTCTGATGATTGGCTGATGCCAAATGCGTTGTCTTCACTTTTTCATTATGCAGAACAGGGACAATATGATATTGTGCGTGGCTGCAATAGGAGAGTCGGTGATGATGGTAGATTCACGATTGAGCGTGGCAGATTTTACAAAGGTGAGGTTCATGGGAGTGAGGAGTATCTTGAAAAGGTAATTACTGCGGATTTTGAACCTTATTTGTGGGGTGCTCTTTATCGCCGTGATTTATTCCTTAGAGAGATATTTGAGCCGATTCTTCATGTTTCCACGGGAGAGGATTGGCTGACAAATATAGCCATAGGGAATAGAGTGAAAAAGGTTCTTTGTGTGGAGGATGTTGTCTATAATTACTTCATTAACAGCAACAGCATGATGCAGCAGCAGGTTTGCTCGTTTGAATATGCTGATAGGGTGAAGGATATCTTGGAAGAGATTACGGCACACGCCTCTGCCAATATCAAGCATTTGGTTGCATGTAATAGGATTGCCGCTTATATTAATTGTCTGTTTATTCCGGAATTGCCTTTTAGTAGAAAGCATTTCCATAAAGTAAAAATGTTTATAGCAAATAAGGGTAATGAGGAAGATGTAAGAAAATTATTGGATGTTAAG
>JAIDEM010000076.1 GCA_029054825.1 Prevotella sp.
GTCTGCACCAGTGTCTTGAAATCTGTCATGATTCTTATTGTTGTGTGTTGCTGTGAATTATTGTGAATTTTCTGCAAAGTTACAAATTAATGCGAATAAGGGTGCATGATTTATGATTTTTTTATTACCTTTGCAGAGATTTTCTGAAAATTAATATATATAGTACACGTGATTTAATATGATGAAGAAAATATCTGCAGTAGTCGTGCTGTGCTGCGCCGTCGCTGCATTCCTGCTTTTCGCGCCTATGTCCAACGGGCATGACACACGCTATATCCTTGTCGATGCCGATGACAATATAGACTCTGTCTTCGCGAAGGTGGATACTGTCAGTCACGGATATTCATTCATGACCTTCAAGTGTCTGGCATACGCCATGCGTTACGATGGCCATGTCCGCACTGGGCGCTACGCCATGGAGAGCGGAACGGGACCTTTGCAGATGCTCCGCCACATGCGTAACGGTCAGCAAGCCCCTATAATGCTGACAATTCCGTCCGTCAGGACTGTAGACAGGCTTGCCGAGGAGATGGGCAAGCGTCTCATGGTGTCGGAGGATGAGTTGCTGTCCGCACTGAAAGATGAGGCTATGTGCGAGAAATACGGCCTTGACACTTTGACCATACAGTGCCTGTTCATTCCGAACACGTATGACATCTACTGGAACATCTCCGTTGAGAAGTTCCTTGACCGCATGAAGAAAGAGGCGGACAGGTTCTGGACGACAGAGCGCAAGGTTAAGGCCAAGGATGCCGGACTGACACCTGTCGAGGTCGTCACGCTGGCGAGTATTGTCGATGAAGAGACGGCGAACAACGGCGAGAAGCCTATGGTTGCCGGCATGTATGTCAACCGTCTGAAGGCTGGCATGCCTCTCCAGGCCGATCCGACAGTAAAGTATGCATGGAAGAGATTCGACCTGAAACGCATATACAACAAGCTGCTTTTCATCGATTCCCCTTATAATACTTACAGGAATACAGGTCTTCCTCCCGGTCCTATCCGTATACCGTCGGTGGCAGGCATAGACGCTGTCCTTGACCATGTGCACCATGACTACATGTACATGTGTGCCAAGGAGGATTTCTCCGGCACTCACAATTTTGCCGTGACTTACGCGGAACATCTCAAGAATGCCGCGAAATACACAGCCGCGCTCAATGCACGTGGCATAAAATAACGATTTTCCTATGATTTCAATAGACAACCTTCATGTAGAATTCAGTGCCCGTCCGCTGTATGACCATATATCGTTTGTCGTAAATGACAGGGACCGCATAGCCCTTGTAGGCAAGAACGGCGCAGGAAAGTCTACTTTGCTGAAGATAATCTGTGGCATACAGACACCTACAGGCGGTTCTGTCTCCATGCCAAACGACACGAAAGTCGGTTATCTTCCGCAGGTAATGAAGATTCAGGACGACACCACTGTCCGCGACGAGACACGCAAGGCGTTTGCCGACACGATACGCATGGGTAAGCAGCTTGAGGCCATGCAGCAGGAGATGGCAGAGCGCACGGACTATGAGAGCCAGGAGTACATGGAACTTGTAGAGCGCTTTTCCAGTCTTCAGGACCGGTACATGATGCTCGGAGGCGAACAGTATGAGGCGGAGATGGAGCGTACGCTGCAGGGACTTGGCTTCATGCGTGCCGACCTTGACAGGCCTACGGCGGAGTTCTCCGGCGGATGGCGTATGCGTATCGAGCTTGCAAAGATACTGCTGCAGAAGCCTGACGTCCTGCTTCTCGACGAGCCTACAAACCATCTTGACATAGAGTCAATACAGTGGCTTGAGCAATATCTTGCCCAGGCATCATGCGCAGTGGTTCTTGTCTCCCATGATCGCGCCTTTATCAATAATGTCACGAACCGCACACTGGAGATTGTCTGCGGACATATCGAGGACTATAAGGTGAAATACAATGAGTATGTGGTCTTGCGTAAAGAACGCCGCGAACAGCAGTTGCGCGCTTATGAGAACCAGCAGAAGGAGATTGCAGACACAAAAGCCTTCATAGAGCGTTTCCGATATCAAGCCACCAAGGCTGTGCAGGTACAGCAGCGCATACGCCAGCTTGAGAAGATTGTGCCGATAGAGGTGGACGAGGTGGACACCTCCGCCCTGCGTCTGAAATTCCCTCCGTGTCTCCGTTCGGGCGATTATCCTGTGATATGCGAGGATGTGGAGAAGTCTTACCAGCACCTTGTCTTTGAGAATGTCAACCTCATCATCAAGCGTGGCGAGAAAGTCGCCTTTGTCGGCAAGAATGGCGAGGGTAAGTCTACGCTTGTGAAATGTATCATGAACGAGATTCCTTACGGCGGGACACTGAAGATAGGGCATAATGTACAGATAGGATATTTCGCGCAGAACCAAGCGCAGATGCTCGATGACGAACTTACTGTGTTTGAGACCATAGACCGTGTGGCGAAGGGCGAGATACGTCTGCGCATCAATGACATCCTTGGAGCGTTCATGTTCGGCGGTGAAGCGTCAGAGAAGAAGGTGAAGTTCCTCTCCGGCGGAGAACGTTCCCGTCTTGCCATGATACGTCTTCTGCTTGAACCGGTAAACCTGCTCATACTCGACGAACCTACCAATCACCTCGACATGCAATCGAAAGATGTGCTGAAAGAAGCCATCAAGGCTTTTGACGGAACGGCCATAGTCGTGTCACACGACCGCGAATTCCTCGATGGACTTGTCGACAAGGTATACGAGTTCGGCGGCGGAAAGGTACGCGAGTATCTTGGAGGCATATACGACTGGATTCGCTCTCATGAGCAGGCAAAGGCCGAGATGTCACAGCAGAAACCGAAGGAGACGGGGGCAATCCCTGTGCAGAAAGAGCCTTTGCTGCAGGAACAGCCTTCCGACGGTGATGTGATGAGCTATGCCGAACGCAAGGAACGTCAGAGACAGATGAGCCGTGTGCAGAAGAAAATCAATGAGACAGAGAAGAAGATCTCCGCTTTGGAGACACGTCTTGCCGAGCTTGATACGCTTCTTTGCGACCCTGCCAATGCCTCTGACATGAAACTGGTCAATGAGTATACCGAGACACAGCAGTCCCTTGATATGGAGATGACACAATGGGAGAAGCTATCTGAAGAATATGAACATTTCAAAATATAACATTATGAATATCAAGAACATCATGACAATTGCCGCTATCGCTGCAATGCCTGCCGTAAGTCAGGCTCAGACTCTCGGTCCTGGTATAAAGGCCGAGAATATGAATCTGTCTGTTGCTCCTGGCACGGACTTCTATGAGTATTCCTGCGGTGGCTGGATGAAGAACAATCCGCTCCCAGCCGCTTACTCGCGTTATGGCAGTTTCGACCAGCTTTCAGAGGATAACAACAAGCGTATCAACACTATCTTGACAGAACTTTCTGCAAAGAAAAGTCCTGTCGGCAGCCTTGAGCAGAAGATTGGTGACCTGTACAACCTCTGTATGGACTCTGTGCGTCGCAACAAGGAGGGCGTTGCCCCAGTAATGCCTTATGTACGGGCGATAGAGAAGGCTAAAGGAAAGAAAGACCTCATGAGTATCCTCTATGCCGAGGCTCCTTATGGCGTCAGCTTTTTCGCACGCTATGGCTTCGGTGCTGACGCGAAGGATTCCAAGAACAATATCCTTTCCGTATATCAAGGAGGACTGACGCTCGGTCAGAAAGACTATTATGTCAACAAGGACGAGGCAACGCTTGCCATAATGGAGGCATACAAGAAGCATATCGTGAATATGTTCAAACTTTTCGGATTCAGCGAGAAGGTTGCCGAGAAGAAGATGGAGAGCGTACTGAAGGTGGAGAACAGTATAGCACGGTTCTCTCTTTCACGTACCGAACTGCGTGATGTTGAGAAGAACTACAACAAGATGAGTCTTGCGGAGTTCCAGAAGAAATATCCTAACTACCCGATAGTAGAACTTCTTCAGGCAGAGGGTGTTGACAAGAAATACTTCGAGCAGCTTATTGTCGGCCAGCCGAAGTTCATGGAAGGTCTTAACACTCTTCTTGGAAATCTTGATGCTGAGGACCTTCGTGCCGTGATGGAATGGAACGTCATCCATGATGCTGCGTCCCTCGTCGGTGATGATGTGGCGGCAGAGAGCTTTGATTTCAATGGACGTGTAAGGTCAGGCCGTAAGGTAGATTTCCCGAGATGGCGTAAGTCTACAAGCCTTGTTCAGGCACTACTCGGTCAGCCTCTTGGCAAGATCTACTGCGAGCGTTATTTTCCAGCCTCGAGCAAAGAACGTATGAAGCAGCTTGTTGCCAATCTGCAGACTGCCCTCGGCGAGCGTATTGATGCACAGGAATGGATGACTCCAGAGACAAAGAAGGTTGCCCGCGAGAAACTTGCGGCATTCTATGTAAAGATTGGATACCCTGACAAGTGGAAGGATTTCTCTGGTCTTACAATAGATCCAAAGAAGTCTCTTTATGAGAATATCCGCGAGGCATCCAGGTTCCTGAACAAGCAGCGTAATGATGAGACTGTGGGAAAGCCTGTTGACCGTGATGAATGGCACATGACTCCGCAGACTGTCAATGCGTATTACAATCCTACAACCAACGAGATATGCTTCCCGGCAGGCATCCTCCAGTATCCTTTCTTTGACGCTGAGGCAGACGATGCTTTCAATTATGGTGCCATAGGTGTTGTCATAGGCCATGAGATGACACACGGATTTGACGACCAAGGCTCTCATTTTGATAAGGACGGCAACATGTCTGACTGGTGGAAGCCGGAAGATGTGGAGAACTTCAAGAAGCTCGGCGATCAGTATGCAGACTTCTTCTCGCAGATAGAAGTGCTCCCTGGTGTTAAGGCCAACGGACGTATGACACTTGGCGAGAACCTTGCAGACCATGGTGGTCTTGAGGTTTCGTTCCAGGCTTTCAAGAATGCAAACAAGGATAATTCCGTGAAGCTCGGTCTCACTCCAGAGCAGCGTTTCTTCGTTGCGTATGCAGGCGTATGGGGACAGAATATCACAGAGAAGGAGATACGCAACCGTCTTCTCAATGATGTGCACTCTCAGGGCGAATGGCGCGTGAAGGGTGCCCTTCCTCATATCGATGCTTGGTATGATGCTTTCAACATCCAGCCGTCCGATAAGCTTTACATCGCTCCAGAGAAGCGACTGAAACTTTGGTAATAGACTCTACAGATGATAATAAAGACAGCAGAATATTCTATATCTTCGCCTACTTGTCACCAGTGTCCTAACGACACAAAGAACGAGTATGCGTTTATAGGTAGAAGTAATGTCGGCAAGTCCTCGCTCATAAATATGCTTTGCAAGCGTCGAGGACTTGCCAAGACATCCGCTACCCCAGGAAAGACACTGATGATAAATCACTTCATTATAAATAAGGAGTGGTATCTTGTGGACCTTCCCGGATATGGTTTTGCAAAACGCTCGAAGACCGTCCAGCAGAAACTTGAGCAGATGATTTCCGGATATATCCTGCAGCGCCGGCAGTTGGTATGCACATTTGTGCTTATAGACGTACGTCACGAGCCGCAGCAGATAGACCGTGAGTTCATCGACTGGCTGGGAGAGTCAAGTATTCCTTTTGCCATTATCTTCACAAAGGCAGATAAACTCGGTCCTGTCAAGGCCCGTATGGCGGCAAGTGCATGGATGGAGAAGATGCGTGACCGATGGGAGGAACTGCCTCCTTATTTTGTCACCTCTTCAGAGAAAGCCATAGGCAGGGACGAGGTGCTTGACTATATCGAATCAATAAATAACCAACTGGCAAATGGCTAATCCTGTCCTTGATGTACAGAACCTGACAAAATCCTTCGGCGAGAGAGTGCTGTTCCACAATATCAGCTTCTCTATTGCCGAGGGACAGCATGTCGGTCTCATCGCTCAGAACGGAACTGGAAAATCCACACTCCTCTCAATGCTTATGGGCATAGAGGGAGTTGATACGGGAACGATTATATACCGTAATGACATAAAGACTGGTTTCCTGTGCCAGACACCTGAGTTTGACCCGGAGAAATCGGTGCTTGAGACGTGTACGGCAGGACAGACAGAGCATGAACAGCATCTCAATGCGAAGCAGATTCTTACGAAACTGAAGATACGCGACCTTGATCAGCCTATGGGACAACTGTCTGGAGGACAGCAGAAGCGTGTCGCGCTCGCCGCTGTTCTGATGACGGAGCCGGACTTCCTTGTATTGGATGAGCCTACTAATCATCTGGACCTTGAGATGATAGAATGGCTTGAAGGCTTCCTTTCCAGAGGCAACAAGACCATCCTTATGGTCACTCACGACAGGTTTTTCCTCGACCGGGTATGCTCGGTGATTCTCGAACTTGACGACAGAACGATATATACTTATCGTGGCAATTATTCATATTATCTCGAGAAACGTCAGGAGCGCATAGACAATCAGCGTGCGGAGATTCAGCGCGCAAATAATCTTTACCGTCGCGAACTTGAATGGATGCGACGTCAGCCACAGGCTCGCGGACACAAGGCACGCTATCGTGAGGAGGCCTTCTATGAATTGGAGGCCATCGCGAAGAGACGTATGGAGGAGCGGCAGATACGTCTGAAGGCTTCTACGGTATATATCGGTTCCAAAATTTTCGAGTGCCAGTATATCAGCAAGTCCTGGAAACGTGAAGGAAAGGAACCGTTGGTCATACTGAAAGATTTCTACTACAATTTTACCCGTTTTGAGAAAATGGGTATAGTAGGTAGTAATGGTGCCGGAAAGTCCACGTTTATCAAGATGCTCCTTGGCATGGAGAAGCCTGATGAAGGACGCTTTGATATTGGCGAGACTGTACGTTTCGGATATTTCTCACAGGAGGGACTGAAATTCCGTGAAGACCAGAAGGTCATAGATGTCATACGTGAGATAGCCGATTATATAGATCTTGGACAGGGACGCCACCTTACAGCCTCACAATTCTTGCAGCATTTTCTGTTCACTCCTGAGCAGCAATATAATTATGTATATAAGTTGTCAGGTGGAGAAAAGAGGAAACTGTACCTCTGTACAGTATTGATGAAGAACCCGAACTTCCTTGTACTTGATGAGCCTACAAATGATCTTGATATCAAGACTCTACAGGTGCTAGAGGAATATCTGCAGGATTTCCCAGGATGTGTCATCGTTGTGTCCCATGACCGTTATTTCACAGACAGGATAGTAGACCATCTGCTTGTCTTCCACGGTAATGGCGAGGTACAGGATTTTCCTGGAAATTACACGCAGTATCGTGAATATCAGAAACTGTTGCCGAAGGCTTCTGCCTCTTCCAAGTCCGTTACCCGTGCTGAACAGACAGACCAGAAACAGGCTTCGCAGAAGCAGAGTGGCGGACGGCGCGATGGAGGAGAGAACAAACGGCGCATGTCGTTTAAGGAGAAACGTGAGTTTGAGCAACTCAACAAGGATATAGAGCGGCTCGCAAAAGAAAAGAGCGACATTGAAAGTGCATTATCTTCCGGCTCTGCAAGTGTCGAAGAGATTACGGAAATGTCGAAGAGGCTTCCGGTAGTCAATGAGGAGCTGGATGAAAAAGAGCTACGATGGCTCGAATTAAGTGAACTTCTATAGGAAGCACACATGATGTTTGTTTTCTCATTGTTTTTGTGTTTCACATTGTTTGGCTGAGACATTGTGAGTGGAATCATGACGAGAAGACGAAACAGACAAGCCCCATATGGGGTATATGGAACGAAATTATTAAAATGAAAATCCGTTAGCGGGTTATGAATAAATTTAAAGTAGCATTATTCGACCTCGATGGTACCCTTATGGATACTGAGGGACAGTACTCTGTTTTTTGGGGACAGATGGGGGCAAAGTATCGCCCAGATGTCCCGAATCTTGAGCAAGTCATTAAAGGCACAACGCTCAAGCAGATTTTTGAGCGGTATTTTCCTGACAAGAAGTGGCAGGAGGAAATAACCGCTGCCCTTGATGAATGGGAAAAGCAGATGACATATGAGTTCTTCCCTGGCGCACTTGATTTTATCCATGATATAAGAAGACATGGAGTGCGCTGTGCTGTCGTTACCAGTTCCAATATAAAGAAGATGGAGGTTGTCGCGGCAAAAGTTCCCGAATTTCACACAGTCTTTGACCGTATCCTCACCTCAGAGGATTTTGCAGCGTCAAAGCCAAATCCAGACTGCTATCTGAAAGGTGCCGCTGTGTTCGGCTGTCAGAAAGAGGAATGTGTCGTATTTGAGGACGCCTTTACAGGATTACAGGCAGGAATGTCTGCCGGTATCTATACTATAGGACTGACAACAGGCAATAGCCGCGCCCTTATACAGGACAAGTGCAATTATGTCCTTGATACTTTTGAAGGGCTTACATACGATAGGGTAGTGACAATAATCAGCGAATAATCTACTTTATTAACCATTAAACTTAATTATGGCAAAGAAAAAAGTAGAAACTGCCGAGACAAATGCAGTCTCGGAACCGCAGAGCGCGATAGACACAGAGAAGAAAAAGACTCCTGTCAAGCGCGCTTCACGCAAGAAAGTGACAAAAGATGTGGAGGAGGCTCCTACGGAAGAGAACACTGTCACAGAACTGAAACCTAAGCGAGCAACTCGCAAAAAGCCTGTAAAGAAGGTTGAGAACCAGAGCGTAGAGCAACAGGTAGAGGTGATTTCAACAGAGAATCCTTCAGAAAATACTGAGGTGGAGACACTTGTAAAGCCTGTGGATACGACCTCTCAGGATAGTGTGGAGAAGAAGCAAGAACCGAAACCGTTGCCTCCTTGTCCTACATTACTGATACGAGATGTAGTGGAACTTGTCAATGCGCCGCAGCGTCAGCTGCTTCTTACCGACCAGCAGATACAGCAACTGACAGTAGAGGAGGCCGAGAAGCGTTTCCGTTGGATAGAAGGCACACTTGCACTCGTACTGAACTATGATGTAGTGCTCTCTGATACGAACATCTGGATAGAACTCCTGACTGGGCACACTTCTTCACATTCAGATCCACGCTTCAACGCACGCTTGCAGTTCGAGAGACAACTGGAGTTTATTTCTAAACTTTCAAAATTCCGTGGCGCACGCTTTTCCATGATGTCTGAGACCTATGAGGAGATTGACCGTTTTGCTACGCAGATGGAACCTCCTGCTGTCGATGCTGACATGAAAGATGAGAATGTATGCAGGAATATCGCAGCACGTCTTGCCAAGCGGCTTATACTCTCCCAGCAGCGTGAGAACCGCCTTAGGATAGAGGGCATAGGGGCGGAAAGCCATCATAGCGCTTTCGCTGATCCTGCCATTATCCGGCGTTGTGTGGAGCTTTTTGCTCAAGGCAAGAAGGTCTTGCTTCTGACAAATGATGCTTCTGTGGCTATCCGTTCGATGGGTATGTGTGACGATTTGCAGCGTACAAATGGAATTGATGATGAGACATGGGACAATGTTTATGCGCCAATCCGCCCGATGGTGATGACGTTTGACGATTTGAAAATCCTTGATGCCTATACACGTCAATATCATTTCCTTCAAAGTGCGGCGGGAAAACAATGGATGGAAGATGTGCCGCAGCAGATGGAAAAGCGTACTGTAGCTCCATTGACATTGTGGGCAGAGGGATTCCGTCCTGGTGACCGTCATTCTGAAAAGCTGGGCAACAGGCAGAAACAGGGTAACAGTAATGATCAAAAGAGTCGTGGAAATGCCGGCCAGAAGCAGAAACAGAATGCTCTGGACAAGAAGAAAGACACTGTGAAGCAACAGCAGAACAAGCAGGAACCAGTCAAAGAACAGGTAGAAGCCAAGAAGACAGAGACTGTTACGGAGCCTACTGTACAGGAGGAGACTCCACAGGTTGCTGAGGAACAGCAGGAGAAGAAGCCTAAGCATCGTGGCGGACGTCGTGGCGGACGCAAACCTAAGGCGCAGCCTTCTGCACCGGAGGCTCAGGAAAAGCAGTGATATGCAGTATTTGAATAATAAGTAAGCAGGCAAAATTACTTATGGGACGTAATAAATATTCTCAACATGAGATAGACATTATCGGAATGCTTCTTAAAAAGAAGTGTTCCGGTACCCGTTTCCAGCAAAAGGCTATACGACATCAGTTGCGTGTAAATTTCGAGTTCAACATCTCTGATTTCAATGAGCAAGGAAAAGCTTTTGGTTATGAAGAGTTGCAGGCAGCCATAAGGCGTGGTGCAATACATATTCTTGATGATGCAACGATTGCAGACATGAAGGCTAAGCGTCAGAGAGACCGTGAGCGTGATGCCGCACTTGCTGCTGAACTGGCTGTTGACAGCGGAGAGTACACAGACTGGCAAGACGCTTTGCGTGAATGGGAAGAATGGGAGCAGTCGAATAAGGAATAACTCCACAATAAAGGAACGATGATAGAACTTACATTCGTCAATATAATAGACTATATCGGCACATTCGCATTTGCAATAAGCGGTATCCGCCTTGCGTCAGAAAAGAACTTTGACCTTTTCGGCGCATTTATCGTAGGTATGGCGACAGCATGTGGCGGTGGTACACTGAGGGATATCATGCTGGGACAGAATCCGTTTTGGATGACACAGTGGGTCTATCTTGCCATTACAGGCCTTGCGATACTGCTGTATATACCATTTCATAAGTTCATAAACAAGATCGGTACAACAATGTTCCTTTTTGACTCCATAGGTCTTGCACTCTTCACGGTTGTTGGTTTCCAGAAGACCCTTGATGCCGGTTTCCCTTTCTGGACAGCAAATCTTATGGGAGTCATGACAGGCGCTGCCGGCGGAGTGATACGCGATATACTCATCAATGAAGAACCGCTGATATTTCGCCGTGATATCTATGCACTTGCGTGCGTTGTAGGTGGCATAGTCTATACAGTGGCATTGAAACTTGGATTACCTATCATCACCTCGCAGATAGTCTGTGCCGCTTCCGTCATAGCAATGCGCATTGGTGCTATAACATATCATTGGCAATTGCCGATATTGAATGAAGACTGATAAAAATGAAATATACAAATATTATATGGGATCTTGACGGTACTCTCATGAATACATTGGAGGACCTTGCCGATGCAACTAATGTTGCGTTGCGCACTTACGGTATGCCGGAACGTACGATAGAGGAAATCCGTAAGTTTGTAGGCAATGGAGTGAGAAAACTGATTGTACGTGCTGTTCCTGGCGGTGAGGAGAATCCTTATTTTGACAGCGTGTTTGATACCTTCAGAGACTATTATCTGTTGCATTGCCAAGACCACACAGACCTTTATCCAGGTATAAGGGAAACTCTGCAGAAATTGCATGCAAAAGGCTACCGTATGGCAATTGTCAGCAATAAGATTCAGGAGGGTGTGACAGAACTGCATGACAGGTTCTTCAAGGATACTATATTGTCAGCTGTCGGAGAACGTCCCAATGTACAGAGAAAGCCAGCACCGGACATGGTGCATATCGCAATGGAAGAACTGGGGTGTACAGAAGAGAACACTGTATACATCGGGGATTCTGATGTTGATGTCATGACTGCAAGAAATTCGGGGCTTCCATGCATCTCTGTCCTTTGGGGCTTCCGTGATAAGGAATTCCTGCTGGCTCATGGAGCTGATACATTCGCCACAGTTCCAGCTGACATCATCTCAATGGTATAGTAGGTTCTTAAAAAAAATGCTTAGGTAACACTATATATACAGAGATATTATGCATCATATCGTGTATTATACGTATAAAATACAAGAAAAATCAAAAAAACTTCACGAAATAGTTGCATAGTTCGTCAAAAAGTAGTACCTTTGCACTCGCAATTAGGAAATCACTCATCCGTTGCAGGCATGAAAGCCTTTTGGAGAGATGGCAGAGTGGTCGATTGCATCGGTCTTGAAAACCGACGTACTGAGAGGTACCGGGGGTTCGAATCCCTCTCTCTCCGCAATAAACCGCAAGTAATTGGCTTTTCAATTATTTGCGGTTTTTGTTATAAATATGCAGCATTCCTTCATCGATGGCTACACCATGCATGAGTAATGGTCTACAATACCGAGCAGATGCTTCTCTTGATCGATCACAAGTACGGTGTGTATCTTGTACTTATGCATTATCTTCTGTATCTCGGAAATCTTTGTCGTAGGCAGAACTGTCTTCGGTTCATGTGTCATGATATCGTCAACGGTCTTGTTGAAAAATTCAGCCTGCCATTTCTCCATTGCACGACGTATGTCTCCATCGGTTATCAAACCACATACCTTATTGTCTTCGAGCGACACACCCAAGCCAAGTTTGCCTTTGCTCACCTCGATGATAGCCTCACCAAGATGCATTTCTTTTGGTATCTCAATAGTTATTTTTATGTATTGGGCGGAAAAGTACGATGAAGCGACAAAAGGAAAATGAAGTTTCTCGTAAACGCTGTTAGTTTCCGTTTCTTCATTTTCCTTTTATTTGAGTGCCACGTCATAGCCCTGCGAAATATGACTTTAGGGTTTCCACATATTCCAGCATGGCCTGTCGTCCTATGTCGGTCATTTGGCAGATGGTTCGGGATTTTGTTCCCGAACTGTCAGTATTCTTGCTTATATAGCCTGCGGAAGCCAGTTTCTCCAATTGCACACTGAGATTACCGGCTGTAGATTCCGTCTTCTCTTTCAGATAGACGAAGTCTGCCTCCTTGATATTCAGCAAGATGGACATTATGGCAAGGCGCAACTGGCTATGAAGTAAAGGGTCAAGTTCTTTCATTGCCATTCTATCGTGTATATTTTGAGTTCAGATAATGTCCAGGAATAACCATCATGACGACATAACAGGCTACGAATATCAGATGTACGTATGTGCCGGTGAACGTGTCTCCTGAGAGCATGGAGACCATGATAGACAGTCCTATCGCGCTCCCAAGAAATCCTCCGAAAGCTACAAGGTTTTCTCTGATGGCGATACCTGTAAAAGCTGTGCCGATACCTGGCAGTAGCAGTCCCAGGATGAAGAATATTATCAGATTGACATGGTATCCCAACAATATATTAGTCATGCAGACAATCAATGTTATGATGAATATCCAGCTCAATGCTTTCCAGCATTTGCAAATCATGCTCTCGATATATCCTTTCACAAACCGTTCGCTGTTTCTTTTCCGTTTAGCAATAAACTCCAGCAAACCTCCTGCTACAGGTATTGCGAAATACAACCAGCAAGCATTTCTTCCAATAGAGGTCATGCTTAGGGCATAAACCAGTAGTCCAACGATAGAGCACACATATCCCCAAATGAGGAATGAATTGCCATTGTCTTTATTCAGGCTTTGCTTGGTCTGATTTATCATTTGGCTGATGAGTTCCAGACTCTCTTGCTCGGAAATCTTCTTTTCTTCCATTGTCGTTCTTGTTTATTGATATCCCGATGTTGCAGGATATCCGTTAGAAATTCGGTTTATTTTATAAACTATCTCTGTAAAAAGAGAAGCAAGGAGGTCGACTCTCGCTTGCTTTCAGCTAGCATGTTACTCTTCTCACACTGATGGTTTATGGTGCAAAGATAGTCAAGTTTATTTTATAAACCAAATGTTTTTCAAAGAAAATCAATGAATTAACCTTATTTAGCAAATAGAGTTGTATCTTCCGTGCGTAATGTACATTATTATAAAAGTACATGATAAGAAGATATTTAGGTGTCAGAGGATAGGGTAGAGGTACAGCATATTCTGATGCGGTTTGGGTAGATTACAGTTTACGTGATGGTGATAATATCATAATTGTAAACTGGTAGGACGCGAAGCTGGCTAAATCATACCTCTATTAAATAAACATGAAACAACCATATCTGACAAATAAAGCAAGTCGGATATGGTTATTTCATGTTTGTTTATGTTGCATGAATTATATAAAGAAATGTCAGAACATGCTGGTTATCATTACTTTTCATGCAATGTATGTAAAGTTTATTGTTGCTGGATGCTCACGGCTTATGATGTAAGCATGGGAGTTGCTATGAGTTCATCGTGAGCAGGAACTCCTCATTGTCGCGTGTACCACGCATACGGTTCTGTATTTCCGTCATAGCCTCGATAGGGTTCATGTCGGAGATATACTTGCGCAGAATCCACATACGGTCGAGAGTCGTCTTGTCCTGCAGCAGATCATCACGTCGTGTACTTGACAAGATGAGGTTGGCGGCAGGGAAGATTCGCTTGTTGGCGAGGGCACGCTCGAGCTGGAGTTCCATGTTTCCAGTGCCCTTGAACTCCTCGAAGATGACCTCGTCCATCTTGGAACCGGTATCTATGAGTGCTGTCGCGATTATGGTCAGTGAGCCGCCACCCTCTATATTGCGCGCAGCACCGAAGAAACGCTTAGGCTTCTGGAGGGCATTAGCGTCCACACCGCCAGTGAGAACCTTTCCGCTGGTCGGTGCTACGGTGTTGTATGCACGTGCCAGACGTGTGATGGAGTCAAGGAATATCACCACGTCATGCCCGCATTCCACCATTCTCTTGGCTTTCTCAAGCACGAGACCTGCGATTTTCACATGGCGGTCGGCAGGTTCGTCGAAGGTAGATGCGATGACCTCTGCGTTCACTGTGCGTGCCATGTCCGTAACCTCCTCTGGGCGTTCGTCTATGAGGAGCATCATCAGATATGCCTCAGGATGGCTTGACGCGATAGCGTTGGCAATGTCCTTCATGAGGATTGTCTTACCCGTCTTTGGCTGTGCCACGATGAGCGCGCGCTGTCCTTTACCGATAGGGGAGAAGAGATCCACTATGCGTGTGGAGAGATTTGTCGTCTTCGGGTCGCTGCAGAGGTTGTATTTCTCGTCAGGGAAGAGCGGCGTGAGATGTTCAAACGGCACTCTGTCGCGTATCTCCTGCGGCTGTCTGCCGTTTATTTTCACGACATCCTGCAGGATAAAGTATTTATCCCCTGTATTCGGAGGGCATACAGTACACTCGACCATATCGCCGGTCTTGAGTCCCAGCTTCCTCACCTTAGGCATAGGGATGAAAATGTCGTCAGGAGAAGAGAGATAGTTGTAGTCGCTTGAACGCAGGAATGCGTAGCCCTCAGCCATAACCTCCGTCAAGCCTATGGCCTTGATGCTCTCCTTGAAGTCGAAGCACGGGATGCTTTCCTCCGACATCTGCAACGATGAAGGGAGAATCTTGTTTGTCTGCGGATTGTCGAAGATGTCGACATTGACAGTCATGTTTGCGTCTTCTATAGGCAGGTCCTCGACAGTTATGAAGTCTGTGCCATCACCAGGG
>JAIDEM010000077.1 GCA_029054825.1 Prevotella sp.
GTGGCTGCACATTTTTAAAGTTAGACATGTTAATTGAAAATATAAATTAAATGGTTAAAAAACGGGACTTTTGCTCCTGCCTCTTCGGCGGTCTCCGCTTCTGGAGCGGGCATAGTATCCCCTATCAGTTTGCAAAGATACAAAGAAAATCCGACATAAGCAAGTGTTTTTGCAATAAATTGCTGTTTTCCTTGCATTTATGTCGGGTTTTATCTTGGTTTATGCCTTTTTCAATCCATATTCATGCCAGTGGTGGTCTATTTATGTCGGTTTTGTCTCACAACTGTAAAACTGTATAACCTCATAACCGTCCAACCGTATAACAGCTCTTATCAGTAGGATTCTTCCGTCTCTATCTCTTTGTGTGTTATCTCCTTGCTGTCCATCTTGCGCCACGTATAGGTGATGTATGCGAGGACAAATGGCACAAGAAGGCTCACGACGGCCATTGTCCGCAGTGTGAACTCGCTGCTGCAACTGTTGGCTATTGTCAGCGAGCTCTGTATGTCTGCTGTTGACGGATAGTATGCCGTATCGTTCCATCCTGCGGAAAGGAGAAGGGCGAGCACGGCGAGTACGGTGCCTGTGCCGGCAGGCCATATCCCATGGACATAGCTGTTGCTGATTATTGTGTGGCCTATGCCGTAGAGCACGAGTGCCACACCGATGACGAGCATTATGGCGAGATACCACATGTCCGTGAGATTGTGCAGGTATTTCATCGGTTCCATGAAGACCGTATTGCTTACAGGGTCGACAGCATAGCCGTCTTTCAGCAGTACATGTATGAGGAAAGCGACAAACAGTACCACGAACAAGGCGGAGGTTCTTATGAGCTTCACGCTGGCACGGCATCGTATATCCTCATCGGCTATGTTGTTCATGAGATAAAGCAGTCCGAGACTCTGTGCAAGCAGTGCCACTGCCGCGCCGAGCACAATATTCCAGATGTCGAGGAGGGCGTCAAGCCCATGGCTGGCGTTTGCCCACGAGCTGATGACAGGGGAGAAGTCGCTGATGATGTTGTTCTTCTCCACGATGAAGTTTGAACCGTTGAAGAATGTCGCCACAGCGCCTCCGATGAGCAACGGGCCGACTATACCGTTGATTACGAGGCATGTCTGGAAAGTCCGTGCACCGAGGAAATTGCCGAGCTTGTTCTGGAACTCATAGCTCACGGCCTGTACCACAAACGTGAAGAGGATAATCATCCACAGCCAGTAGGCACCGCCGAAGCTGGTGCTGTAGAAGAGTGGGAAAGAGGCGAAAAACGCACCTCCGAAGACGACAAGTGTAGTGAATGTGAACTCCCATTTGCGTCCTGTGGAGTTGAGTATCAGACGTCTCTCCCTCTCGTTGCGTCCGAGTGAGAACAGCAGGGCGTTGGCACCCTGTACGAACATGAGGAACACGAGCAGTGCACCAAGCAGTGACACGATGAACCACCAGTAGTGTTGTAAGAAACTGTATGTCATAGTTCAGGCCCTTTCTTTATTTGTTTCAGCATAATGTTTACCTCTACCGCCAGCAGGGTAGTGAACAGTGTGAGGAAGATGAAGAATGTCAGCATGACGCTTCCGCTTCCCACGGCGCTGACACCAGTCCATGTGGGCAGCATATCCTGTATGGTCCATGGCTGTCTGCCCAGTTCTGCGACTATCCATCCTGCCTCGCTCGCTATATAGCCGAGCGGCAACAGCAGCACTGACCCCCACAGCAGCCAGCGGTGTTGAGGGAGAGTCTTGCGGTATGCGAGGAACAGTGTCACGGCAAAGAACAGCAGGAACAGTGTGCCGAGGCCTACCATGACACGGAAGGCGTAGAAGCATACGGGGATGAACGGCACGAGCTGTGCACGGTCCTTTACGAATCCGTAACCGAAATACGGCATGTTGTCTTTCAGCGACTTGCGCAACGTCTCCGCTCTCTTGCCGCCGTCAGTGCCTTTGGCCATGATGGTTCTGTATTCTTTCAAGTCGGCAATTGCCATCCTGCCGCGTTCCATCTTCTGTTCGGCACTGAGGGCTGTCGTCCCGTCGGGCAGGGCATATCCGCCGTTCAGTATGTCATTGACTCCCGGGACGTATCCGTCGATATCGTGGGTGGCGAGCAACGACAGCATGTTGGGTACGGAAATCTTCATGTCTGGCTCACCGCCCTTCGCATAGTCGGGCTGTGTGAAAGGATTCATGAGTGCCACAACGGTAAGCGGTCGCGATGTTCCGCCGTCATAGAGAGCTTCCATGGCCGCAAGTTTCATGGGCTGTACCTGCGAGACGAGGTATGCCGAGGTGTCTCCTGTATGTACGGCGAGCGCTGTTGCCACAAGTCCCACGGCAGAGGAGATCTTTATGCTGGAGACGGCAAGCCTCTCATGACGCTTCCTCAGCAGATACCATCCGCTCACGGCAGTGACGAACAGTGCGCCGATAATCCATGAGGAGGTGACGGTATGCATGAACTTGTCTACTCCCACAGGTGACAGTGCGACGCTGAGGAATGATGTCATCTCGTTGCGCATCGTGTCGGGATTGAACTCGCAGCCTGTAGGATACTGCATCCAGGCGTTGGCGACAAGTATCCACCATGCAGAGATTGTCGCCCCGAGTCCTGTGAGCCATGTCGAGGCAAGGTGGAAGCCGCGGCTTACTTTAGTCCATCCGAAGAACATCACCGCCACGAAAGTGCTCTCCATGAAGAAAGCAACGATGCCCTCAATGGCAAGCGGCGCACCGAAGATGTCTCCTACAAACCAAGAATAGTTGCTCCAGTTGGTGCCGAACTGGAACTCGAGGATGATGCCTGTCGCCACACCTATGGCGAAGTTGACACCGAAAAGACGTTGCCAGAACTTTGCGGTCTCTTTCCAGAACGCTTCTTTCTTGATGTAGTAGATTGTCTCCGCTATGCCCATGATGACGGCGAGACCGAGGGTCAGCGGTACAAACAGCCAGTGGTAGATGGCGGTGAGCGCAAATTGCGCCCTTGCCCAGTCTACGGCGGCGAGGTCGATGTTTGTCAGTGTGTCTGTCATTTATATGGTTTTTGTTATACGGTTATGCGGTTGTGCGGTTATAGGCTTTTGTGGTTATGCGGTTGTGGTTTTGTGGCTACAGGGAAAGCAATCACCTTATAACCACCTGACCGAAAACCCGAATGACTGCATCTAATTGCCTTTGAGCACCTCCGTTGCCACGAAATCGGCCTCCTGCCCATCCGTTGCATGCTCCTTGATGAAGTTGGGGAAGAAGAACCATTTCAGCACGGCGAAGATGATAATCAGTTTTACGGCGACAAGCATCCATAATGTCTTGCCGACAGTCATCTGTCTGAATCCGTCGGCGTAGAGCGACCATATCCGGTATATGAAGTTACGGCTTTTCATAGAATATCCTGGTTCTTGTGTGGCAAATATATTGACAATACTCGCTTCTTGCAAGAAAAAATGCAAGAAAAACTGTCTGTCAGGTATTTTGAAAGGCAGGGGAGGGTGACATGTAGAGTGCGTAGAGGCAGCTCTCGAGTTGTCCGTGTATAATGTAAGTAAAAACAGAAGGTGACCTTTTGTCATGTCAAGGGTCACCTTTCGTTGGATAAAAGGTCACCCTTGACAAGGTGAAAGGTCACCTTTTGAGATACAGATTTTTATCTTTGTGGAGGTCATTATGATGGCAACGGAAATATTGCTGTGACGAGTTGTTTTGCAAAATCAGAGTCTATATATAATAATGTGTATGTAGTGTGATGGTGAAAAGCAGGGAATAAAATACCGTTTTCATGTAAAACGGCATGGATATTTTCAGGATTATGCGGAGAACCCATGCGGCAGATTATCTTTTTCCTTTGATTGTCATCTCCTTTTATGTGTTGTTCAAGATGCAAGATTGGCAGTGGCAGCCAATAAATATGTATGGTTTTCAGACGGGAAAAGTTGATACGTAGACTTGGGTATCTGTGGTAATATGCTTGTAATCAGTGTGATATTGTGATGCTCCTCTAAGATAAAGTGAAGTGATGAAATATGAAAAACATGTCTGTTATTTGCCGTTTCGGAAGAAATGTTGTAATTTTGCATCTGACAAACTACAGACACACAATCATGAAGACAATCAGGGAACTTTACCGTATAGGGCTCGGCCCTTCAAGCAGCCATACCATGGGACCGCACAAGGCGGCAGAGATATTCGCCTCGCGCCATCCCGATGCCTCGCGCACCGAGGTGACGCTCTACGGCAGTCTTGCCGCTACGGGCAGAGGACACTTGACCGACAGGGCTATAGAAGATGTCCTGCCCGGGATAAAGATAGTATGGGAACCGCGGATTTTTCCTCCGTTCCATCCTAACGGCATGGAGTTCCGTGCGTATGGTCCCGATGATAGCCTTACGGACACGTGGTGCGTATACAGTGTAGGCGGCGGAGAACTGAAGGAGGAGGATGCCCGCCATATAGACACACGTGAGGTCTACGACAAGAATACCATGACCGAGATACTCAAATACTGTGAGTGGTCTGGCAAAGGCTACTGGGAGTATGTCGAGGAGAGCGAGGGAAAAGACATCTGGGACTATCTCCGCGAGGTGTGGCGCGTCATGAAGGCTGCCGTCGAGCGTGGCATAGATGCCGAGGGAGTGCTGCCCGGTCCGTTGCATCTCAGGAGGAAAGCTCCGCAGTATTACATCAAGGCCACAGGTTACCGTGACAGTCTGAAATCCCGCGGACTGGTATTTGCATACGCTCTTGCCGTCAGCGAGGAGAATGCCTCGGGCGGTCAGATTGTCACTGCTCCCACATGCGGCTCTTGCGGAGTGTTGCCCGGCGTGCTCTATCATCTGTGGAAGAGCAAGGGTTTCAGTGAGGCGCGCATACTCCGTGCCCTTGCCACGGCAGGGCTTTTCGGCAATGTCGTGAAGCGCAACGCCTCCATCAGCGGTGCTGAGGTAGGCTGTCAGGGTGAGGTAGGAGTGGCGTGTGCCATGGCTTCCGCCGCTGTCAGCCAGCTGTTCGGCGGTTCTCCTGCACAGATAGAGTATTCTGCGGAGATGGGACTGGAGCATCATCTCGGCATGACCTGTGACCCTGTCTGCGGTCTGGTACAGATACCTTGCATCGAGCGTAACGCCTTTGCAGCGGCGAGAGCTCTTGACTCCAATGTCTTCTCGGCATTCTCCGACGGCACACACAGGGTGTCTTTCGACAAGGTCGTGGAAGTGATGAAGCAGACGGGGCATGACTTGCCGTCGCTTTACAAGGAGACGGCAGAGGGCGGTCTTGCCAAGGATTTCCGTCAGATGTAAGGGCTTTTCACTCCTCTTCACAGGGCGAAATTTCTTTTAACCTGTTGGCTATCTTTTGCCTTGCCGGCTATTATATGGAAAGTGTCACGTTTTAGCCTCTTGCTGTTGACCGACGAGTGATTTATGTTAAGAGATGGGCATCATTTGTGATATTTTTCATGAAAATATTTGCATTGATACCGAAAAAGTATGTACATTTGCACCGGAAAAAAATAAAAGGATAACAAACAATGTCGGCGTGAGCCGAGAAATAATAGGTATTAACATTTAGGATAACAATTTAAATTATTACGACTATGACAACATTTATGGTAGCAACATTTGCTGTCTATGCGGTTGCAGTTTTCAACATCTACAAAGTAGTGAAGACAATCAACGGCATGCACAGGAACTGATTCCTGGCGGCCAGGTGTTTAATGTAAACATGCAAGAAGAAATCATATAGCAATCATATCATTTGTTTTTGGTATACATTCAGATTTCTGTTTTTAGCTTAAATAGGTATTAACTAAATATTTTCGATTATGCTTAGATTGATGAAGAAAACCGTTAGATGGTATTTCAATACCTACTCAAATATGTATTCTGACAATTATTATAGCTATTATAATTCCATGGCATGATACAGATAGCGTCTATTGGAATACTTCTGGCTGGATTCGGCCTCGGTATTTATGCCATATATATTGGGCATAAGCTGGGAATAAACAGATTCATGTAAGGATATTCTCCGATGGAGAATCAGGCTTCCTGCCGGTGTGACGGACTGTTCGGCACACATTCTTATGGCAGAAGCGGTATAATACGATATGAAAATGTCCGCACATCGTTCAGTGATGTGCGGACATTTGATTTGTTTGCATGTCTGACATTGCCTGACGGGCACTGGTACAGGATAAGCCTATCGCGTCATTGCCTGACGGTCGCGTGGATGATATATGTTAAGAGATAGCATCAGTTAAGATATTTTTCATATAAATATTGCATGGTTATAGGAAATGTACGTACCTTTGCACCAAGGTAAAAAAGAACAGGATAAACAAAAACCGGCGTGAGCCGAGAAGTAATAGGTATTGACATTTAGGATAACAATTTAAATTATTACGACTATGACAACATTTATGGTAGCAACATTTGCAGTCTATGCAGTTGCGATTTACAACATCTACAAAGTAGTGAAAACAGTTAACGACCTTCGCAGGAACTAATATCCGCATGGTCAGGTTTTAATATGAAAATGTCCGCACACCGTTCTGCGATGTGCGGACATTTCTTTTTTGTGCGCCATAGCTCTCATGGCAATAATGTTTCGTGGCTGCCGGCAGTTCTTATGGTTGCCAAACGGCATGACAGCTGTCACTCTCAGCAATGTCTTATACTCCACACATCTGCTTGAACGGACAGTAACCGCACCGTGATGTGTCGGGTGTAGGCAGGTATTCCCTTCCGGGCTCCATTATCTCTCCTATGAGTCGGGCGAGCTGGCCTATATATTCCGTCTCTATGTCTTTGATATCTTTTATCGGGCTCTCTGCTATCTTGAGTATAGGAGAGTAACCCTCGCGCCGTGTCTTCTGCACGAACAGCAGTGCCGGCGATACGGGAAGACCATCGGGATTGATGTCTGTGGAGTTGCGCACGATGATGCTGTAGAGCATTGTCTGCAGGTAGTAGTCGGAATGTTTTGATATGTTGGCTGGGTCGAAAATGTCCTCCACACAATCCATGTCTCCCTGCTCGTTGAATCCGGTCTTGTAGTCCACGACGCGGATAGTGTATCCGCTCTGCTCGTTGCCTACTATGTCAAGGCGGTCGATGTATCCTCCTATCTTGACTTGCCTGTCTCCTATGGTGAGCGGAGCCGACACTTTCAGCTCCAGTCCGGCAATGCGGAACGGAGTGTTCTGCAGGTCATGTCGCAGCAGGTCTTTCAGCAGACGTATGATGACACGGCGGTTGATGATCTGTATGCCGGTATATCGCTCCACGTCTCCACCTTGCTGCTTCAGGAACAGTTCCTCGCGGAATGCCGTATCTACATATCTTGCTATCTTCCCCTCATCCTCGAGTGTGCGTTTCAGTATGGTGGCATGGATATATCCGTCTTTGTCCATGATGTCTTTGTATGCAAGTTCGGAGGCATGGTGAAAGATATTTCCGAAGATTCTGTTGTCCAGTTCATCGATGTCGTCCTCCTCCGGCTCGCGGAGTTTCTGCACTTGTTCATAGTAGTATCTTACTTGACAGCGGAGATATGTAGACAAGGAGGATGGTGAGATGTAGGACATTGCTCCCGGAAGCCTGTCTTGCGGATTCTTTACAATGGCTTTCGGCATTATGATGCTGTTGTCGTGCCCGGCCTGTAGTGAGACTCGCTTTATAGGGATGTCGGTTTCGGCCATAAGCTGCAGCATGAATCTGGACATCTCTCCTGTATTGATGCCTTCCGTAGAGGAATTGTAGGTCAGCGTGACGTCCGTTGCCCGTTGCAGCAGACGATGGAAATAGTATTCGTAGATGCCTACCTTGTTCTCCACAGTCGTCATACCGTAGGCCTTGCGCACAGTATGCGGTATGAACGAAGAGTCGTCCACGCCTTTAGGCATATTGCCCTCGTTGCATGACAGCAGCAGTACATGGTCGAAATCAAGACAACGTGTCTCGAGCACTCCCATTATCTGAATACCCTCGATAGGTTCGCCGTGGTAAGGCACTGTCGTACTGTTTATTATCTGTGTCAGCAGGCGTCGGTATGTCACTATGTCCACTATGAGCGTGCCCTCGGTGATGAGCGTCAGCAGACGTTGCAGTATCTGGTATATGCGGAAGAGGCTTTCCTGGTCAAGAGCGTCAGCCGATACGCCGTCTTGTGCCGTCAGTCTGACGATGTCTTGCAGGTATACGGTCAGTTGTGCATTGACATTGGGACAGTCTTGGCCTTCTATCCTTATGTCGTCGATGTCACGGAATATCTGCGGCAGGTGTTCCTTGCTGATGTATCTCATGAACGGATGACCTTCCACTCTTCGTATATACCGCTTGTTGAAGCCTTTCTTGCCAGACAGTCTGCCTACGGTCTGCAGCTCGATAAGCATCTGCAGGAGCGATACGGCAGGTGACTGGGAGAGCGGATAGCCTGTAGTGATGTTCACTTTCTCCACATTGTCGGGCAGGGAGCGTATCACTGTCTGAAGCAGATGTTCGTCGGCCATGACGATGGCGGTCTTCGCACCGTCCTTGTAACGCTCGTTTTCCAGCAGCCAGTCGTGTACATAGCGTGCCTGCATAGTCTCTGTCGGGGCAGACATATATGTCACATGGCTTGGCGGACACTCTTTGTCGTCCCATTTGAATGTCGCCTTACCGGCAATGTTTATACGTTCGAAGAGACGCTGCTCGACCTTTTGTGTCCAGTTGAAACCGCAGAAATAATACGCATCATAGTCAAATATTAGTTCCTTTTCCTCGGCGACATCGCGGTAGAGCATCCCCTCGTATGCCAGTCCGTCGTTACGGAGCTCCTCACGGAAGATGGTATATATATCGTGAAGCCTGCTCCAAAGGTGCATGAATTTCTCTCGCATCTTCGAGGTACTGTCATCTGTGAAGTTCTTGAAGAAAGCTTTAAGTGCATCGCGCTGTGCATCTGAAAGATACTCATCGTTGTCGAGTTGATGTAGATCCGTGACGACCTGGAATACTTTCTCTGCATTGGCCATGTTCTTGTCAAGGTCATCAAAGTCGGCAAGGAGCAGCTGTCCCCATCCGTAGAATCGGTCAAGGGTTTCTGTCTCATAGCCTGTCACCTGCTGGAACACGCTGTATAGTCGGCATACGAGCAGTATCTGGTCGGCTACCTCAAGGTCGCTGTATCTGCGGAAGAGTTCGGATATGGTGATATGTGCCGGTGACCAGACAGGTGTCCCGTTGCCGAGCCGTGCCAGAGCTTCGTTGAGAAACAGTGAGGCGCGTTTGTTTGGGAATACTACGGCAACTCTCGACAAGTCGTTGCCGAATCGGTTGTACAGTTCCTGTGCCAGTTCTTCGATGTATGTCTGCATATATATAATAAGGTGTTTTGTCCTGGAGGCGTGTCCAAAGGAGTTTGTCCTGTAATGTCTTGGCTGCATGGCGTTATATCTGCCGTGCAAGGTATGTGTGGAGATTCTACTCTGTTACCTCGATGACCTTGTTTGAGAAGACGAGCCAGAGGTATCCGCGTACATTCCTATGCCCCATTTTTCTCAGCAGGTTCATGTACTGTCGTACTTGAGCTTTATAGCTTTCCTTGAAGGAATGGAGCTTGAAATCCACGACAATGGTGTCGTTTCCGTCTGTCATGACGCGGTCGGGACGCTGTTCATGGTATGTGCTGGATGCTTTGTCGTAGGTCAGGATGGAACATTCGTTATAGACTTGCCATTTCCCTGAGAACCAATCCGCAATCTGTTTGTCGGCAAGTGCAGCCTCTATGTGTTGCCTTAGAGCGTCTGCCGTTATGTCCTGACCATAGAGCAATCCTTCCATTTCAAGTCTCAGCAATGCCGATGGTATCTCATCGGCAGTACGGATGTTGGCAAACAGGGCGTGTATGACATTGCCCATCTTGATGTATTGTGAATGCAACTGCTCTGTTTCCTGCTCGTCTGTGAGTACAAAGTCACGGCTTCTGTTGCTCTCACGGAACTCTGGCTGGCGTGTATTGGTCTTTATCTTTATGGTCAAAGGCGTGAAAGGCTGCGTGAATACATTTCTTGTCTCTTTTGGTGAATCCACGGAAAGGCCTTCCCATGGTGTTCCGTATGAGTACATCCCGTCCTCATATATGCCGATGCCGTTCCGCGATATGGTGGCCAAGACGTTTTCAACCAGTTTGCCACGGTAACTCTTTGACTGGTTTGCCATGGTGGAGACGAAGAGGCTCTCTACAGCTCTGGTGAAGGCAACATAAAGGAGATTGAGATTGTCCACTTCATTTTGCAGATGCTCTTCACGATAATATGGTTCGTATATGGTGTTGCACATCTGCTTTTCGCTGCTGTATATAGGTATGACTTTCAGTCTGTTGAACGGTTCTATAGAAGGCTTGCACCACAGTAGACTTGACAATTCCAGTTTCCAGTCGCAGAAGGGGATGATGACATGCTTATACTCAAGTCCCTTACTCTTGTGTATTGTAAGGATGCGTATACCGTTGTCCGAGTCGTTTTCTACCTTTTTCTTATACATCGTCTCATCCCAGTAATCTATGAAGGACTGCAGATCACCTATGGACTTCTGCAAAAATTCCGTCACGCAGTCAAGGAAATAGCATACGAATGCGCTTTGGTTGTCCATCGTTTCCAATGAGAAGATGGAATAAAGCTCCTCGCATAACTGATACAATGGCATGGAAGCGAGAGCCTCAAACTGTTCAGTGTATCTCTGTGGCAGTATCTTTTCGGCAAGCATCTCCGGCTGTTCGGCAGTGCTTCCCAGCACATAACGTTGGTAATACAGGGACAGGCTCGCACGTATTATGGCGTTCTTAGGATTAAGAAGGAGC
>JAIDEM010000078.1 GCA_029054825.1 Prevotella sp.
ATATATATATTATAATACATTGAGGACTTGTCATGCTACGCATGAGAATACCCAATAGACCATAACGGGGAAGCCACTTTAAAAAGATATAAAAAACGATGGAATCCGAGACATCCCGGATTCCATCGTTAATCATACAGTTATGGTCTGCAGCTCATTGGTGAGATAGGAGCGTTCAAACACCTCTTTAGCCTCCTTCAGCAACGCCGATTCCTCACGCTCGTACCGGGCACTGTAATGGCCGAGCAGCAGTCTGCCGACATTGGCATCACGCGCGACCATGGCAGCCTGACGGGCTGTGGAGTGGCAGTATTTCATGGCATTCTCCGCCATCGCCTCGGCGTATGTCGCTTCATGATAGAGGACATCGACACCCTCCACTATCCGATGAAGCTCAGGCAGATATTTCGTGTCCGAGCAATAGGCATAGGAACGGGCCTTGTCGGGAGGGGTGACGAGGCGTGCATTCTCTATGAGACGGCCGTCCTCCGTCGTCCAGTCGGCACCTGCCTTTATGTTGTTTATCTGCGATACAGGGATGTTGTAGAAGTCTATCATGTCACGGCGTATATGCGGCAGGCCGGGTTTCTCACGGAAAAGGAAACCCGAGCACGGCACACGGTGGTACAGCGGCACGGACTCCACCATGAGACTTCTGTCTTCGTATATCACCTGATGCTTCAATGTGTCGACGGCATGGAACACTATCTCGTAGCCAAAGTCGCTGCAAAACAGCCTTTTCAGCATCAGCAGATACTCCTCCATGGCGGCAGGGGCATAGATATGCAACGGTGCCGTCCGGCCGAGAAGACCGAAGGAGGAAATCATCCCTGCCAGCCCGAAGCAATGGTCGCCATGCATGTGGGAGATGAAGACCGCCTGTATCCGGGTGAATGCCACGCGTGTCTTGCGCAGTTGCAGTTGAGTGCCTTCGGCACAGTCTACCATGAACATCTTCCCTCTTATCTCCACAATCTGTGAAGAAGGGAAATGTTGCAGTGTCGGCGTTGCCGAACCGCATCCTAATATATGTATCTTGAACGGTTCCAATACTACTTCCTGTTCTGTGATGAGATTTGTTTCTGACGTTTATACACAAAGATGCCCTTGCTGTTCTCCAGTTCCAGGGAGTCGGCACCAAGGGATACCACGTCGAAAGAGTCACGCCCCATGAGGAGCTTGCCGTTGTGTATCTTCCACGAGGTATACGGGTTGGTCTCGCTCTGCACGGTAGACAGCACCTCTCCGCCGTCGACTATCTCGAAGTTACGGTCAAGGCTGGTCCATTTTCCCTCAAGGGTCGTGAGGTTTACCACAATCCCTGCAGTCTTCTCGCCATAGATGTCGGTAACAATCACGGCAAGCTTATCACCGCAGAGAAGACCTCCCTTGACGACATCCGTATCGGAGTCGTCAACATTGACAGACAAATTGAGGGTATCGCCGTCATTGGTTATCAGTTCAAGGTTGTGCATCGTTGTGCCCTCGCCACAGATGCCGTAAACGGTAGTGTCAGATACCCCCTCACAGATGCTGTCAGCTCCATTGTCAGGGGATACAGTGGTTTTCTTCTTGCAGGCGGTGGTAAGAATACCGGAAAGCAGTACCGCCAGGAATAAATATGCCAGTTTTCTCATAAATATATATGTTTTCTCGTGTTAATATAAACTAATGTCTATGCTCACTGCTGCATGGAGGCAGAAAACAAAGCCACCGATGACTATTCCTCCACGGTCTTTGCCTCGTCCCAAAGCGCGTCCATCTCGGCGAGAGTCATGTCCTTCAGTTCCTTGCCCATCTCCCGGGCACGTGCCTCTATGTGGTTGAAACGTCGGATGAACTTCCTGTTTGTCTTCTCAAGAGCTGTATCCGGATTCAGATGATAAAGACGCGCGGCATTGACAACTGCAAAAATAAAATCACCCAACTCACTGAGTGCCTTATCCTTATCACCACGTTCAAACTCAGCTTTCAGTTCGCCGATTTCCTCGTACACCTTATCCCAGACCTGCTCGCGCTCGTCCCAGTCGAAGCCTACGTTGCGCGCCTTGTCCTGTATGCGGTATGCCTTTATCAGCGAAGGGAGGGAGGCTGGGACACCGGAGAGCACGGTCTTGTTGCCGTCCTTTTCCTTCTGCTTCACCTGTTCCCATAGCTTGCTGACATCATCGCTCGTCTCCGCCTGCTGTCCGCCGTAGATATGCGGATGGCGGAAGATGAGCTTATCAGCCTCCTTATTGCAAACATCGGCAATGTCAAAGTCACCTTTCTCGCTGCCGAGCATACTGTAAAAGACGATGTGCTCCATGACATCGCCGAGTTCCTTGACAATCTCCGTCTTGTCGCCCTCCATCAAGGCATCGCAAAGCTCGTATGCTTCCTCTATGGTATGAGGGCGTAACGATTCGTTCGTCTGCTTCCTGTCCCAAGGGCATTTCACCCTGAGCGTCTCCTGTACATCCAATAGTCTTCCGAAAGCCTCCAGCTTTTCCTCACGTGTATGCATAATTCCAACTTTATTTATTAATGTCCGCAGCACCTTCATCAATAGACTTGTCACCGTCCAGCCATATCATTCCAGCTCTGCTTTACTATATTTATTACAAAGAAAACATGCCATCCGCAGCAAGCAAAATGGCATTTTCCATGCCGTCTGCTGACGGTGTGCGGAGAAGCACGATACAAAAGTACACATAAAATTCCAAAAACTTGCACACGAACATAAAATAAGTCCAAAAAAATTCTTTTCTTACCAAAATAATGAGTAATTTTGTAGCAAATTTATGTAAATATCATATGGATTGGCTAATAAACTTATTCACCAGCACTGAGTCTGTTGCGCATATAGCACTGCTTTATGCGTTGGTCATCGCAGTTGGTGTTTATCTTGGAAAAATCAAATTCGGCGGAATTGCACTCGGGGTAACATTTGTACTGTTTGCCGGCATTGCTGCCGGCCACTTCGGCTTTACTGCCCCTGCTCCTATCCTTACATTCGTACAGGACTTCGGTCTCATCCTTTTCGTGTTCATGATCGGCCTGCAAGTTGGCCCTGGCTTTTTCGAGAGCTTCAGGGAAGGCGGAGTGAAGATGAATGTCATGGCAATGAGCATCATTTTCCTCAATATAGCAGTGATGTTCGGATGCTACTATTTATTTTTCGACACAAGCGACCCTCATAACCTGCCGATGCTTGTCGGCACACTGTACGGCGCCGTGACAAACACTCCAGGTCTTGGTGCTGCCAACGAAGCTCTGTCATCAGTATTTTCTGACGGAGCAACTCCTGCTATCGCCAACGGATATGCCTGTGCATACCCTCTCGGCGTTGTCGGCATAATAGGTGCGACAATCGCAATACGATTCATCACAAGGACAAGGCTTGACAAAGAGGAGGAGGCGCTTGACATGCTGGGAGCAAACAACGCTACCAAGAAGCCACACCTCATGCACCTTCTGGTGCGCAACTCGTACATTTGCGGACGCACGATACTGGAGATACATGATTTCATGAAGCGTGATTTCGTATTCTCACGTATACTCCGTGGCAACGAACTGATTATCCCCAAGCGCAATACTACTCTTGAACTGGGAGACAAGATTTACTGTGTCTGCGCTGAAGCTGACGCTGAAGCCATCGTAGCCTTTGTAGGCGAAAAGACAGAGGTATCGGAATTCAAGGAGCAGGAGGAGAAGAAGCAGATGATAAGCAAGCGTGTCCTTATCACAAAACCTGAGATAAACGGCAAGACACTGGCAAAGATGCACTTCTCAAGCGTCTATGGCGTGAACGTGACACGAGTGACACGTCAGGGCATGGATCTCTTTGCATCCAGCAACCTTGCGCTTCAGGTCGGCGACCGCGTGATGGTTGTCGGAGAGAAGACGAGTGTCGACCGGGTAAGCAGCATCCTCGGCAACTCGATAAAGCGTCTTGACCACCCTAACATAACAACGATATTCGTAGGCATCGTGCTCGGAATACTCTTCGGAAGCATACCGTTCGCACTGCCTAACATCCCTGTGCCGCTGAAACTCGGTATCGCTGGCGGTCCGCTTATCATAGCCATACTTATCGGACGATTCGGACATAAGTTCCACCTTGTGACCTATACCACGACATCTGCCAACCTTATGTTGCGTGAGGTAGGACTTGTGCTGTTCCTCTCAAGCGTCGGCATCAAGGCCGGTGCAAACTTCGTCAACACTGTTGTAGCTGGTGACGGACTTCTGTACGTACTGTGCGGATTCCTTATCACCATAATCCCTATACTGATAATAGGAACTGTAGCACGCTTGAGATACAAGCTGAACTATTTCACCATCATGGGCATGATTGCCGGTTCTTATACAGACCCTCCGGCACTTGCATATGCAAACTCCGTTTGCTCGAAAGAGGCACCTGCCGTAGGATACTCCACGGTCTATCCACTGACCATGTTCCTGCGCATCTTCACCGCACAGCTGATAATAATATTCTGCTGCGGATAAGCCTGACGCAGTTGCCTGCATAAGCCCAATGACAACCATCATGGCGACAATAAACAGAATATACCTTCACAAACTGACAGAATAGAAAAAAACCAAACGACAAGAAACCAATGAAAAGAATCGGATTCCTGCTTGCGTTGATTGTCTGCATCTCGTCTGATGCTCTCGCCCAAGGGGCAAAGAACATCAAGATAAACGAGGTAATGACAGGCAATGACTCCAGCATCGTAGATGAGTTCGGAAAGCGTGAAGCTTGGATTGAGCTATGCAACGCCTCATTCACGACAGTCAACATCCGCGGAATGTACCTTACCACCGACAAGTCCGTACTCAACAAAGATCTCAGTGCTCCACAACGCCAGGCACTCATGTCACAAATTCCGAACGGTGACGAGCGCACAGTCTTGACAGGACACAAACATCTCCTCTTCTACTGCAACGGCAACCCTAAAGAGGGCTCGCTCCATATAACAGCAAAGGTCTCTGCAGGAGAGCCTGTATGGGTAGCGCTTTATGACGGCAACGGTATCGAACTGATAGACTCTGTCTCCGTTCCGGCTCTTGCTGTAGACCAGTCTTATGCACGAAAGAAAGACGGAAGCGAAACTTGGATTGTATGCGACTCCGACAATGTCACTCCAGGAATAGCCAACACCCCGAATATAAACAACAAGATAGCACGCACAAAGGCCGAAGACCCACACGGATTCGCCATCACCATACTTGCTATGGGCACCGTATTCGCATGTCTTACACTGCTCTTCATATTCTTCCGTGTGCTCGGTCTTGTCATGGATCATATCAATACAACAAAGAAGATTGCAAACGCCTATCCTTTTAAGCCTGTAACAAGCACTATCACCACTACAGCGAAAATAGGCGCAGAGGTGCTTGACACAACAGGAAAGCTGATGAAGGACGGTCTAAAACTCAAAGGCATAGACAAGAAAGTGTACATCGCTGTCATCGCTATGGCCATCAAGCAATATGAGGACGATGTACATGATGTCGAGTCAGGCATAATATCAATCAAGCCGAAGAGCACATCCTGGAACGCTCCAAAATTCAATAATCAGGTAAAGAAATAGTTAGATTCCCCATTAAGAAACAACACGAAGAAAACAATATATCATGGCAACATACCAATATACAGTGGAGGGTACTGATTACGAAGTAGATATCCTCGAAGTTCAGGACAAGGTGGCAAAAGTCACAGTCAACGGAGTAGAGTTTGAAGTAGAACTGAAACGCGCGCTGAAACCTACCAAGCGTCCTATACAGCAAGTGCAGGCAGCACCTAAGGCCACAACACCTGCTGCAACAGTACAGCAGCCGAAGCCTGCTGTTCCTGCCGGTGCCGGCCAGCATGTCCTCGCTCCACTGCCGGGAACAATTATCGAGTTGAAGGTCAATGTCGGAGACACGGTGAAGCAGGGAGACACGGTGCTTATCCTTGAAGCCATGAAGATGCAGAACAATATAGAGGCTGAATGCGACGGACAGGTGACATCTGTGCTTGTAAAAGCCGGTGATACTGTTATGGAAGGAGCTCCGCTCATTACAATAGGATAATGGCAAACCGTTAAGAAAAAAGAATCATGGAAACATTTCTGAATTTCCTTAAAGGCAACTTCTTCGATTTCCTCACATACACAGGCTTTGCTAATGCAGAAATAGGAAATCTCATAATGATTGCTGTCGGTGCTTTCTTCATCTGGCTTGCCATAAAGAAAGACTTCGAACCACTGTTGCTTGTTCCCATTGGTCTCGGCATCATACTGGGAAACATACCATTCAAGACCGACGCTGGACTGGAGATAGGACTGTATGAGGACAACTCTGTGCTGAACATCTTCTACCAAGGTGTGAAACAAGGATGGTATCCTCCTCTGGTGTTCCTCGGCATAGGTGCGATGACCGATTTCACTGCACTCATTGCAAACCCGAAGCTCGTGCTTATCGGAGCTGCCGCCCAGTTCGGCATTTTCGGAGCATACATGACAGCCCTCGCCCTTGGCTTTGAACCGAACCAAGCTGCCGGTATTGCCATTATCGGTGGTGCCGATGGCCCGACAGCCATATTCCTCAGTTCCAAGCTATGCCCGAACCTCATGGGTGCGATAGCCGTCTGCGCATACTCCTATATGGCTCTTGTGCCTGTAATACAGCCACCTCTCATGCGTCTGCTTACAACAAAGAAGGAGCGTGTAATCAAGATGAAGGCCGGACGTGAAGTATCACAGACAGAGCGTATCCTATTCCCTATCATCGGTCTGCTCATCACCACATTCATTGTGCCTTCCGGAATGCCGCTTTTGGGAATGCTTTTCTTCGGAAACCTCCTGAAAGAGTCCGGAAAGACAACACGTCTTGCTAAGACAGCAGGCTCTTCGCTCAATGATATCATCGTGATGCTCCTTGGCCTTACTGTAGGATGTTCCACACAGGCAAGCGAATTTCTCACCATGAAGACGATATTCATTTTCGTTCTTGGCGCTTGCGCCTTTGTCGTAGCAACATGTTCCGGCGTGCTCTTCGTCAAGTTCATGAACCTATTCTTACCTGAGCGCAAGAAGCTGAATCCGCTTATTGGCAATGCAGGTGTTTCTGCAGTTCCTATGTCGGCACGTATATCCAACAACCTCGGTCTTGAATACGACCGTAAGAACTTCCTTCTCATGCACGCCATGGGTCCCAATGTAGCAGGCGTAATCGGTTCTGCCGTGGCCGCCGGCGCATTGCTCGGCTTCCTATCGTAAGCAGGAAAAGCGATTCCCATGAGCAGAAGAATAGAGTAACGCTAAAGAAAATAAATCATAAAGGCATGAATCATACAAGATTGATTTGCTGATATGATGATATATTAACGATTTTGTTCCGTAAACTTATGAAGCAAAACATATTCCGTGGTCTTGGTATAGCCTTGATTACACCTTTTACAGAGACTGGCAACATAGACTTCAATGCCATCAAAAGACTTGTGGAGTACCAGATAAGCAATGGAGCAGACTTCCTCTGCATCCTTGCCACTACAGGCGAAACCCCTTGCCTTACGGCGCAAGAATGTCTTGACGTGCAGCATTTCATTGTGAATCTTGTCAATGGACGTGTACCAATCGTCATCGGTTGCGGAGGAAACAATACGGCAGCTATCGTTGAGAAACTGCAGACAGGAGACTTCAAAGGCATTGACGGAATACTTAGTGTATGCCCTTACTACAACAAGCCTTCACAGGAAGGTCTCTTCCAGCATTTCAAGACCATTGCCGATGCAACAAGTCTCCCGGTCATTTTATATAATGTACCGGGACGTACAGGCGTGAATATGACGGCAGAGACCACTGTGCGTCTCGCTAAAGCCTGCGAAAACATAGTGGCAATAAAAGAGGCAAGCGGCAATCTTGAGCAGGTAGACGAGATACTGAAGAATAAGCCAGATGACTTTGCCGTACTCTCCGGTGATGACTCCCTGACATATCCTATGATAGCATGTGGCGCGGAAGGTGTCATCTCCGTCATAGGAAACGCTCTCCCCAAAGAGTTCTCACGCATGATACGTCTGGAGAAACGAGGCGAATTTGAGGCTGCCTTGAAGATACACCACAAGTTCACAGACCTGTATTCCCTCCTCTTCGTAGACGGCAACCCTGCTGGAGTAAAGGCACTGCTACATGAAATGGGATACATCGAGAATGTCCTGCGTCTGCCGCTTGTACCGACACGTGTACAGACTGTGCAGAAGATGTCGCAGATACTCAAAGACCTGAAAATATAAATCACAATTGATGAAAAGAGTTCTTTTTATAGACCGTGACGGCACGCTCATCCATGAGCCAGCCGACGAACAGATAGACGCCTTTGACAAACTGAAATTTGTCAAAGGTGTTTTCAGAAATCTCAGTTTTATCCGCCAGCATCTCGACTTCGAGTTTGTCATGGTAAGCAACCAGGACGGCCTTGGTACAGAGTCCTTCCCAGAGGAAACTTTCTGGCCTGTGCACAACTTTATCCTTCAGACACTCGAGGGAGAAGGAGTGACATTTGACAATATACTCATTGACCGCCATTTCCCAGAAGACAACAGCCCGTACCGTAAGCCTGGAACAGGAATGCTGACAGAGTATATAAAGGACTCTAATCTCAATCCACAATACCATTCAGCCTCTTCCTCACGACAGGGAGACAACGCCATGGAAGTCTCCGTCCCCCAAGATAAAGAACCGAAATATGATCTCGTCAACAGCTATGTCATAGGAGACCGCGCCACAGACCGACAGCTGGCAGAGAACATCGGGTGCAAGGCTCTCATACTCGGCGAGGACATGACATGGGACAGAATCACGGAGATACTCTTTGCCGGAGAACGCATCGCAGAAGTCAGACGCACCACAAAAGAGACAGATATTCATGTAAGAATGAACCTTGACGGAAAAGGCATCTGCGACATAAGTACCGGTCTCGGATTCTTTGACCATATGCTTGAGCAGATAGGCAAGCACGGCATGATAGACCTCACCATACATACCAACGGAGACCTTCATGTCGACGAGCATCATACAATAGAAGACACAGCCATCGCCATAGGAGAATGTCTGGCAGAGGCTCTCGGCAACAAACGCGGAATAGAGCGTTACGGCTACTGTCTCCCCATGGACGACTGTCTTTGCTCCGTGGCACTTGATTTCGGCGGCAGGCCATGGCTTGTCTGGGACGCAGAGTTCCATCGTGAGAAAATCGGGGAAATGCCTACCGAGATGTTCCTGCACTTCTTCAAATCCCTTTCCGATGCTGCAAAGATGAACCTCAACATCAAGGCTGAAGGCGCAAACGAGCACCACAAGATAGAAGGTATCTTCAAGAGCCTTGCCCGAGCACTGAAGATGGCTGTAAAACGGGACATATACAAGTTTGAACTGCCATCTACCAAAGGCATGCTCTGATATACTCCATAAAGACAACATATTCTTATATAAGCAAGCAAACAAAATCAAACGATACCGTATACTACAAAGTACATGTCTGAATCCTTTATGTACACATTGATTTTGTTTAGTTGCGTATCCTGCAACACAATCTGATATGAAAGAACATACGTCCCAGCCAGCAATGATAGAAATATCACATGCCAAGGTGAACAATCTCAAGGACATCTCCATAAATATCCCAAGAGACAAGTTCATCGTCATAGCCGGAGTGTCAGGTTCCGGCAAGTCATCACTTGCCTTCGACACCCTCTATGCCGAAGGACAGAGACGCTATGTAGAATCCCTCTCAAGCTATGCCCGGCAGTTTCTCGGCAGAATGCTCAAGCCCGAATGCGACTATATAAAAGGACTGCCGCCGGCAATAGCCATAGAGCAGAAGGTCATATCACGCAATCCGCGCTCCACAGTAGGCACGAATACCGAGATTTACGAATATATGCGACTGCTTTTTGCACGCATAGGACGAACCTTCTCGCCTGTCTCCGGACAGGAGGTGAAGAAACATTCCGTAGAAGATCTCATAGCCTGTATGCTCTCATACCAGAAAGGCACGAAATTCATCATCACCGCCCCACTCTATCTGCCAGAAGGAAGAACACTCGAACGCCAGCTGGAGATGTCTGTGCAGGCCGGCTATGCACGTCTGTATTATAAAGGTGAGATACTCCGTATAGACGAACTTGGAGAACAGGCAAAAGACATCAATGCCGCCGAAGCCCATATCCTCATAGACAGAATGAGCGTCGATGACAGCAAGGACACCATTTCAAGGCTCTATGACTCTGCCGAGACGGCCTTCTATGAAGGCAGGGGTATATGCCGCCTTGTATTCCTTCCGGCAATGATAGAGCACGAGTTCTCCACAAAGTTCGAGGCCGACGGCATAACATTCGAAGAACCGTCTGACAACCTTTTCTCATTCAATTCCCCTGTCGGCGCATGCCCTTCCTGTGAAGGATTCGGCAAGATTGTAGGAATAGACGAGAAACTTGTCATACCGAATCCCTCGCTATCCGTCTACGATGGATGTGTGCAATGCTGGCACGGCGAGAAGATGAAGGTATGGAAAGAAGAGTTCTGCCGTCGCGCCGAGAAAGATAATTTCCCTATCTTCGAGCCATATTTCTCTCTCTCCAAGCAACATAAGAGTTGGCTTTGGCACGGACTGCCGTCAGAGGAGGACATGGAGTGCCACGAGAAGGTCTCCCTTGACGAGTTCTTCCGTATGCTCAAGGAGAACCAATACAAGATACAATACCGTGTCATGCTCGCACGTTATCGTGGCAAGACCGTTTGCCCGGACTGCGGCGGCACACGCCTACGCAAGGAGGCTGGTTACGTAAAGATATGCGGCAAGAATATCATGCAGCTCATAGAGATGCCGATCAGCGAGCTGCAAGAATGGTTCCGCACCATAAAACTCACCGAGCACGAACAGGGTATCGCCAAAAGACTGCTGACGGAGATAAACTCACGCCTGCAATTTCTCATGGATGTCGGACTCGGTTACCTCACCCTCAACCGACCTTCCAACACATTGTCAGGCGGCGAGAGCCAGCGCATCAATCTATGCACCAACCTCGGTTCGTCCCTGGTAGGCTCGCTTTACATACTCGATGAGCCGTCCATAGGGCTCCATCCCCGTGACACAGACAGACTCATAAAAGTCCTGCGGAAGCTGCAGGAGATAGGCAATACCGTCATCGTCGTAGAGCATGACGAGGAAATCATGCGTGCTGCCGACTATCTTATAGACATCGGACCTGATGCAGGAAGACATGGAGGTGAGGTTGTCTTCGAGGGTGACATGAAACAGATAGCGGAACTCGGAGAGAAGGACATAGCCTTGTACTCACGCAGCCATACGGTAGAGTATCTGACACATGCCGAGACCATTGCCATACCGCCAAGCCGCCGCCGATGGAACCAGCAGATCACCATCAAGTCACCTCTGATGAACAACCTCAAAGGCATGGATGTACATATACCGCTGAACTGCATGACCGTGGTCACCGGTGTCTCCGGCTCCGGCAAATCATCACTGATAAAAGGTATATTGTATCCTGCACTGAAGCGCCATCTTGGAGAAGTATGCAACGCTCCAGGAGAGTATGGCGGGCTGGATGGCACCCTGGGCGCTATAAGACACGTGGAGTTCGTCGATCAGAACCCTATCGGAAAATCCACACGCTCCAACCCTGCGACATACGTCAAGGCCTACGATGCCATACGACAGTGGATGGCAGACATGCCACTGTCAAAACAGATGGGCTTCACGCCACAGCATTTCTCCTTCAATGCCGAGGGCGGACGCTGTGAGGAATGCAAGGGTGCCGGCACGATAACCGTCGAGATGCAGTTCATGGCCGACCTCGAACTCGAGTGCGAGGCATGCCACGGCAAACGCTTCAAGCACGACATACTCGAGGTGAGATACAAGGGGAAGAACATCCATGACATTCTCGACATGACTATAAACCAGGCCATCGAGTTCTTCTCCGAAGACACTCTCGCAAAGACTATCGTCAACCGTCTCAAACCGTTGCAAGACGTCGGACTTGGGTATATCAGGCTCGGACAGAACTCCTCTACACTGTCAGGCGGTGAAAACCAGCGCGTCAAACTCGGATACTTCATCGGACAGGAGAGACAAGACCCTACCCTCTTCATCTTCGACGAACCGACCACAGGACTTCACTTTCACGACATCAAACGTCTCCTTGCAGCCTTCGACGCACTGATCAAGCGTGGCCATTCCGTACTCATCATCGAGCACAACCTCGATGTCATCAAGTGTGCCGACCATATCATAGATCTCGGTCCTGACGGCGGACATAAAGGCGGCAACGTCGTGTGTACAGGTACACCGGAGGAAGTCGCGAAATGCAAGAAAAGCATTACAGGCCAGTTTCTTATAGACAAGATACGGTAATAATCCTCGTCAGGAAAAAGAGCCCTGCCCCAATGGCTCCACGTCTTGTTCCAAGGCTAAGGCTATAGCTTCATCCAGGATTAAAGTCAGGACTGCAGGGGTAAGGTTGCGCAGCAAAAAACATCAACGAAACCACCAAACCGGAAATTATACGGTTAGGGTAAAAAAATATATTACATGAGAGAACTTCTCTTCATCTTCATCGGTGGCGGTGCAGGCTCAGTCATGCGCTTCATGGCATCAATGCTGTGGCAACACATGACCCTGAATCCACGGTTTCAGGACACAGTCATGCCATGGCCCACACTGTTTGTCAATGTCCTCGGCTGTTTCCTCATATCACTGTTCTACAAGCACTCCGAGACATGGGGACTGACCATGGAGATGCGGCTGCTGCTCACCACCGGACTGTGTGGAGGCTTCACGACATTCTCCACATTCTCATACGAAAGCCTCATGCTGCTTCGCGAAGGATATGTTGCCGCCTATCTACTGTACATAGCCCTGAGCATCGTCCTCGGACTCCTCGCCGCAGCCATGCCGCTTGTGATAAAATAATCATGCACAAACGGCTATAACAGACATTGATACAAAAGCATATGATAGCGTCCTTATATTCTGCAAGACAAGTCCAATAAATAGATGGTCACACTTTACCATATAAAGTGTGACACTTTATCTATAGAAAGGTCATGCTTGATATTATAAAAGGTCACCTTTGATACTGCTAAATAACACCATCATCGTAAAACACTGATAACCATACTGTTATTTTTGTAAACTATAGAGT
>JAIDEM010000079.1 GCA_029054825.1 Prevotella sp.
CAGCAGCTTATTGGTACTCCCCCTATGGAGATGAAGCCTTATTTCCGTTCACAGGCTATCTTTAGGCGACTCCCTGACATGTACAAGGAGTTGAATGAGTTAAGAAAAGAAGTTGAAGAACTTAAATCTAAGAAGTAATGTCCAAGCAGAAAACATTAAAAGGAAGCTTCTCCCTGTGCGGAAAAGGTCTTCATACAGGACTGAGTCTTACTGTGACTTTCAATCCTGCTCCAGAAAATACAGGATATAGGATTCAGCGTATTGATATTGAGGGTGAACCTGTCATTGAAGCTGTAGCGGAACGTGTTGTGGATACACAGCGAGGCACAGTTGTGGGAAAGGGAGACATTCTTGTCTCTACAATAGAACACGGCCTTTCTGCACTCTATGCATTAGGTATAGACAACTGTCTTATTCAAGTCAATGGTCCAGAGTTCCCGATTCTTGACGGTTCGGCAGCTCCTTATGTTGAGAAGATCAATACCGTAGGAATCGTTGAGCAAAATGCTCCTAAGGATTATTATATAATACGTAAGAAAATCGAGGTGAAAGACGAGGAAACAGGTTCCTGCATAACGATTTTCCCTGATGAGGAGTTTTCCATTACGGCAATGTGCTCTTTTGATTCAAAGTTCATAAGCAGTCAGTTCGCTACTCTTGACCACATGGATAAGTATACAGAGGAAATATCAAAAGCACGTACTTTTGTGTTTGTTCGTGATATCTATCCGCTTCTGCAAGCTGGACTTATTAAGGGTGGCGATATGGATAATGCCATCATAATCTATGAACGTGAACAGCCACAGGAGCAGGTAGACACACTTTGCAATACCCTTGGAGTTCCTCGTATTGACGCGACAAAGCTGGGATATATACAGCACCGTCCTCTTGTGTGGGATAACGAATGTACACGCCACAAGTTGCTTGACATTATCGGTGACATGGCACTCATAGGCAAGCATATTAAGGGACGTATTGTGGCGACCCGTCCAGGACATACTATCAACAATAAGTTCGCACGCTTGATACGTAAGGAGATAAAGAAACATGAAATACAGGCTCCTATATATGACCCGACAGCAGAGCCTGTAATGGACGTCAACCGCATTCGCGAACTTCTTCCACACCGTTACCCTATGCAGCTGGTTGATAAGGTGATGGAACTTGGACCAAACTCCATTGTCGGCTTAAAGAATATAACAACAGATGAGCCGTTCTTTACAGGACATTTCCCCAATGAACCTGTAATGCCAGGTGTATTGCAGATTGAAGCTATGGCACAATGTGGAGGACTACTTATCCTCAATACCCTTGAAGACCCTAAAAGCTGGTCGACATATTTCCTTGCAATCAATGATGTCAAGTTCAAGAAAAAAGTTGTTCCTGGAGACACATTGCTTTTCAGGGTAGAGCTCACCAGTGCTGTCAGGCATGGGATTGCGACAATGAAGGGATATATGTTCGTTGGCGATAAGGTCGTCAGCGAAGCAACATTCACAGCACAGATAATAAAGAATAGATAGTTATGGCAAATCAAATCAGTCCTATGGCATATGTACATCCAGATGCAAAACTGGGTGACAATAATATTATCGGTCCTTTCTGTTATATTGATGCCGATGTTGTCATTGGTGACAATAACAGGATGCAGAATTCTGTTACTCTCCATCAAGGCACCCGAATGGGTTCCAATAATGAGATATTCCCAGGGGCAAGTATCTCCACCAAGCCTCAAGATCTCAAGTACAGAGGTGAGTCAACAACTTGCGAGATCGGAGATAACAACTCTATTCGTGAGTATGTTACCATATCCCGAGGTACAGCAAGCAAGGGAACAACCAAGGTCGGTTCCAATAATCTTCTCATGGAGAATATGCATATAGCCCACGATTGTGTTATAGGAAATGGCTGTATTATCGGTAATTCGACAAAGTTCGCGGGAGAAGTGGTTGTGGATGATTATGCCATCATATCATCTGAATGTCTCTTTCATCAGTTCACACATATTGGTGGATATGTTATGATTCAAGGTGGAAGCCGTACCAGTCAGGATATCCCGCCGTATGTAATCGCAGGCAAGGAGCCTATTCGATTTGCCGGCTTGAATCTTGTAGGTTTGCGTCGTCGAGGATTCTCTAATGAGACGATAACTTCTATACGTGAAGCCTATAATAAGATTTATTCTAAAGGTATCATTAAAGAAGGAATCCAGGAAGTAAAGGATACGATGGAGATTACGGAAGAAATCAAATATGTTATAGATTTCATAGAAAACGCCCAGCGTGGCATAATACGTTGATGCAGACTCTTATTGTCATACTTGGACCGACAGGTGTCGGCAAGACGGATTTATGTATAGATATTGCCAGACATCTTGGCTGTGAGATAATAAATTGTGATTCACGGCAACTGTTTCGTGAAATCCCTATAGGCACTGCCGCACCAACTGCTGGACAACAGCAGTTGGTGCGGCATTATTTTGTTGGAACATTGTCTATAGATGATTATTA
>JAIDEM010000008.1 GCA_029054825.1 Prevotella sp.
CGTGAAACTGGCCGACGGCAGGAAGATAACATTCCTCGACACCCCTGGACACTAGTCCTTCACCGCCATGCGTGCCCGCGGTACACAGGTGACCGATATAGCCATCATCATCATTGCCGCCGACGACTCAGTGATGCCTACCACCAAGGAGGCCATCGCACACGCACAGGCAGCCAACGTACCGATGGTGTTTGCCATCAACAAGATAGACAAGCCGGGAGCCAATCCGGACAAGATACGCGAAGACCTCGCGCAGATGAACCTCCTCGTGGAAGAGTGGGGCGGCAAGTACCAGTGTCAGGAAATCTCGGCAAAGAGCGGCCTCGGCGTCGACGAACTCATGGAGAAGGTGCTCCTCGAGGCAGAGATGCTCGAACTCAAGGCCAATCCTAACCGCAAGGCCACCGGCTCTGTCATCGAGGCATCACTCGACAAAGGCCGCGGATTCATATCCACGGTGCTCGTCAGCAACGGTACACTGCATGTCGGAGACATCATCATCGCCGGCACATACTACGGCCGCGTGAAGGCGATGTTCAACGAACGCAACCAGCGCGTGACGGAAGCCGCTCCGGCAGAACCAGTGATTGTCCTCGGACTCAACGGCGCTCCGTCGGCAGGAGACTCCTTCCATATCATGGATACCGAGCAGGAAGCCCGCGAGATAGCCAACAAGCGACTGCAGCTGCAGCGTGAGCAGAGCCTGCGCACCACGAAGACTCTCTCCCTCGAGGAGATTGCCCACCGTATCGCGCTCGGAGAGTTCCACATGCTCAACCTCATCGTCAAGGCCGATACCCAGGGCTCTGTCGAGGCCCTTACCGACTCCTTCATCAAGCTCTCCACAGAGAAGGTCGAGGTCAAGGTCATCCAGGGAGCCGTCGGTGCCATCTCGGAGAACGATGTCATGCTGGCATCCACTGCCGAGAACGGCATGATTGTAGGCTTCAACGTGCGTCCTTCCGCAGCAGCCAAGAAACTTGCCGAGAACGAAGGTGTGGAAATCAATACCTACTCCGTCATCTATGACGCCATCGACGATATCACGGCAGCCATGGAAGGCATGCTCGACAAGGTCAAGAAAGAGATTGCCACAGGTACTGTCGAAGTCAGGGAAGTCTTCAAGATTTCCAAGGTCGGCACCGTTGCCGGCGCCATCGTCACCGACGGCAAGGTACACCGCTCGGACAAGGCGCGCCTTATCCGCGACGGCATAGTCATCTTCACCGGCAGCATCAATGCCCTGAAGCGCTACAAGGACGATGCCAAGGAGGTCGCTACCGGTCTGGAATGCGGTATCTCGCTCGTCAACTGCAACGACATACAGACAGGCGACATCATCGAGACATTCACCGAGATAGAGGTGGAGCAGCATCTGTAGACGGATACGGGGTGTGGCTGAGGGCTCGGTTATATGCAACGAAAGACCAAGAATCCACAACCGCTGGACCGTCAGCCCGATGTCTCCGCGCCCCGTGCACGGGACATCGCGCCGTCAATGTAAAAGAAACGATATGAAAAAGGTCACCTTTCGTACTGTGAAAGGTGACCTTTTGTATTATGAAGGGTTACCCTTTGTTTAATGAAAGGTAACCCTTCACACAACATTGTTGTAAAGGGGAGTTTCGTGGTTTGTTTCTTTGAAGGCTTCGCTCGGACTCCCTACACTTGCGGTGGATGCTGCGTGCGGTTTTTATAGCAGGAATAGCCGATATAGCCCTTATAGCCTTCATAGTTTTTAGCGTCTATTCCGTCTATGGTTGCTATACAGGCTATATCGACTATAACCGTAAAACCGTAAAAACCGCCCTACCGAGAAGCCGTAAAAATCGCCTTACACTATCGGCAGGCTTATGCCGTTGATTTTCTGATAGATGTCGAGCGCGTAGATATCCGTCATGCCCGAGATGTAGTCTATTACGGCAAGGATGCGCGTCTCGAGGTCATCCGCCTCGATATCATACTGCGAGGAGACGCGGCGTATGAGCTGCCGTGAGTAGAAACGGTCGGGATACACCGCCGCCTCGACCATCTGCTCCATGAGAGTCTCCATGATTTTATAACCCGAAAGCTCGATGTCGAGGACAGGCTTACTGCTGTATATCTTCTCTACCGACACCTTCTGGCAACGCTTGTAGGCGGAGAGAGGAAGCTCTGGAATACGATCCATCAGACTTCCGTGAAACTCTCCGCGCAGGATGCCCTGCTCATGAGCCGTGAAGACCTTGACACTGAACATTCAAGATGTTGCACTTCAATCTTGAATGTTCACTCCGGATTTTTCTTAAGAAAAAATGATTTTTATATTTTAATTTATAAAAATATGATTATCTTTGCATAGTATTATAGAATTAAACAGGTTAAGCCAATATTATCTTTATGTATTTGGGAGTATTCACAAAAATGTTCTGCATGGTCACTAATGATTATAAGAACAGCATGATAAGTATTTTTCTGTTAGTAATGAATACTATCTGCCATCAAAGTATTGTAGCCCAGGAAATTACATATATAGAGCATATTGAAACTTTTCAAAATGCAGATATTACAGGAATCTCGTTGCCAATACAGAGCAAGGCAGACAGACTGGGCTATCTCATTCCGAATTGAACATGATGAAAAACTTTAAAACTATTGAGATGAGACGTGCTGTTACTATATTTTTCAGTTTGATTTGTCTGACAGGATATGCACAGGAAATAGATGCGACCATATTTCTCGACAATGGGAGCGTTGTGGATAACTCTCATAAATTTCTCGATGGTGAGACCCCGACTTTCCGTCTGAGAGATAATGATGAGGGGAAAAATTTCAAGTGGGCTCTTAATATATCCTTGAATAAGGCCGAAGAATTACAGGTTTTGGAGACGAACCGAGATTCTGATAGATTCACGTTCACAATATCGCCCGAACTGTTTCCGAGTTGTTGCGCTGACTGTAAGAAAATCGAACTGGAAGGAGATTCTTCTGTGTATCTAAGAGGTACCGTCAAATTGTATAAAGGAGACGAAGCGGTTGCAAACATGCCTATTTTGTTCAATGTCCTGCCGTCCCGTCCGACTGTCATAAAAGCATCACTGAATGGGGACTTTGATTTTCAGAGTGCAGAATACATCCCGTTTGCAGAACTTGATGTATTGTTAGCATCCGCCAGGGCAGAGCAATGTTTCATAAGTCAAGTTATGTCTGACAGTATGTATGTGACTCAGTTTCCTGAAAAGAACTACTGGGTAACATCACCTGTTGACAGATTTGACACTATTGGAGATATTCATGAGGTGGAATACCAGCATGCAGACTGGGGACAGTATTATGTATTTTCCGTAAGCAACAAATATGGAGGAGTTGTTGGCGATACACTCTTCTCGACAGATTGCATATCAGACGAGAATATAATAAATTCCATCAAATCGCTTTATGAGAAAACCAGCATCCCAAAGATTGGCAGTGACATGCCGTGTATATCTTTTTGCAAGAATCAACTTATTATAGAGGGATATACAGGTGATGACATAACCACTTCTATATACACTTACGATGGAAAGCCTGTGTTCACAAATGCTTTACAGAGAATATTTGATCTGAATTTCTTGGCAAAAGGTGTGTATATAGTACGGGTAGTGGGTAGTGACAAGAATACAATTACAAAGAAAATAATAAAATCATGAAAAAGTGCTTGTTCTTTTTATTGGCAATTATTAGTTCATCATCTCTTTGTGCTTAAACATCAATAGAGTCTGATTCGTATGGATCGGATATGTATATTGAAAAATGTACAGATATACCTGTTGTCCGTAAGATTAATGGTGGAACTGTTTTTCAAATTACTTATGAACCAGAAGAATTGTGGGACAATTCTATGCGAGGTGCATTTGAGTATGCATGTAAAAGAGCAACTACCAAATAATCTTCCTATAAATATTCATGCGAAAATAGGAAATATCCGAGGTGCCGCCACTGGTCAGAAATTACTTTCAAAAGTAATCCCGATTTCATATTGTTATGATCATCAAGAGGAAAGTCCGTATAGTCGTATAAAATATGTCCTTTTGGCAGAAGGTAATAGAGGGGATAATGTGACCTTCAAAGACAGTATAACGAGTGAAGATTTTTTTTATGAAACCTGATATTACAATAACATACAACAAAATAAAATAAACATCAAAGGTTTGGAGGGAGTAGAACGTATCAGAATAGAACAACTCGATGAAGGTAACGAATTGCCTATAAGCTATGATGTTCCCGATTTCAAGAAGGGATATTTTACTGCAACTGTTGACAAAGAACTTTATACCCAGTTTGTTGTTTATTCGTTTAATAAAAATGGTTATACTAAGAGTGAAGAACTGGTAATAGAGCCTATTTGCCCTGTTGAAGATTTTTGTAGAATCAGAATTGATAATGATTTGATAAATGTATCATTATATGAGAAGTTTACAAAACAAAAAGAAACTACGTTTGTAATTTATTCTAATTCGTCGAATTCTGTAAACGAGATAAAAGAAGGCTCATTTGACGCTTCTAATTATACAATTAATATTAGTGATTTGAATAAAGGGTATTATATTTTAAATATACAATCTGGGGAGAGACATAAAAGTGTAAAATTTGTCAAGAGGAACTAATACGATGGGAGACACGGAACTAAGAGTTCTATGCACTCTGAAAGATTGAATATCGACTCTGCACATTTTGCGAGGGATTTCCTGTAATGCGTATAATATAAACTTTGCAGCTTTAGAACCAATCTGGAGGATATGTCATAAAGTGGCATATCCTCCAGATTGGTTCACGGTATGGTGTATTGCCTGCACCTACACTATCGGCAGGCTTATGCCGTTGATTTTCTGATAGATGTCGAGTGCATAGATATCCGTCATGCCCGAGATGTAGTCTATTACGGCAAGGATGCGCGTCTCGAGGTCATCCGCCTCGATATCATACTGCGAGGAGACGCGGCGTATGAGCTGCCGTGAGTAGAAACGGTCGGGATACACCGCCGCCTCGACCATCTGCTCCATGAGAGTCTCCATGATTTTATAACCCGAAAGCTCGATGTCGAGGACAGGCTTACTGCTGTATATCTTCTCTACCGACACCTTCTGGCAACGCTTGTAGGCGGAGAGAGGAAGCTCTGGAATACGATCCATCAGACTTCCGTGAAACTCTCCGCGGAGAATCTCCTCCTCATGGGAGGTGAAGACATCGGCACAGAGCCCCTCAAGCAAGCCTATCACCCTCGCCCTCATGTAGATGACCTTCTCGTTGTTGTCCGTTATGCCCTCCTCGTCTATGCGGCGGCGTATGGCGTGCTGCGTCTCCTCGTCGAAGAATCCGAGGAGCAGTCCGCTCGTTTCCTCAAACGACAGAATCTTCAGCTTGTGGGCATCCTCGATGTCCATTATCTCATAGCAGATATCGTCCGCCGCCTCCACGAGATAGACGAGAGGGTGTCTGAGTCCTTGGCATCCCAGTTCTGTGGCTATCTTGCGGTAGATATGGGCGTCGTCGTTGAAGTATCCGAACTTTCCCTTGCCGCAGTAGTGTGCCCCGGGAGCGTTGCAGACAGTGCCTTTCTCTGCCAGACGGCTCTCGCAAGGATATTTTATTATCGATGCAAGAGTCGTGTATGTCATGACGAAGCCACCTTCGCGACGCCCCTTGAACCTGTGGGCGAGGAGGCGGAAGGCGTTGGCGTTGCCCTCGAAATGCGTGATGTCGTCCCACAGTTCGCGGCTTATCATCTCTTGGATGTACTTGCCCTTGCCCTCGGTGAAGAAGGTCTGTATCGCCTTCTCCCCAGAATGTCCGAACGGTGGGTTGCCCATGTCGTGGGCAAGGCAGGCGGTCGCCACGATGGTGCCGATCTCCTGAAACAGCGTGTCCTGCAGTTCTGGATGCACGGCGGTGAGCGCACGTGCCACATCGTTGCCGAGCGACATGCCCACACTGGCCACCTCGAGCGAGTGAGTGAGGCGGTTGTGCACGAAGATGCTCCCTGGGAGAGGGAACACCTGCGTCTTGTTCTGCATACGGCGGAAAGGTGCCGAGAATATCAGTCTGTCATAGTCGCGCTTGAACTCCGAGCGCTCGTCATGGCGCTCTATATGGCGCGCCTCCTGTCCGAGGCGTCTCGCCGAAATAAGTCGTTGCCAGTTCATCATGGTGCAAAAGTAGTAAAATAAATTAAGAATTAGGTATTAAGGAAAGACATTTCTTGCTTTATTCGGGAAAAAACAGTAATTTTGCAGGTAATATATATGTAACCGTATAACCGTTGTTTGGTTGTTTAGTGGGAAGACACGCGGTAATCATGCCCCGCCGCAGTGTCATCGGCGTTTCACCCCGCTTTCGGACGCACCACGGTACGTCCCTACAGTTTACGCAATATTCTCACAGAATAAAACACCTAAAACCCACACCCCATAACCGTAAAACCGCAAAACCGTATAAACCGCATGTTACAGATAAAAATAATAAACAAGGGACACCATCCGCTCCCTGCCTACGCCACGGAGCAAAGTGCAGGGATGGACCTGCGTGCCAATCTCGATGAGCCGATAGTGCTCCGTCCCATGCAGCGCGCGATAGTTAAGACTGGACTTTTCATGGCTCTTCCTGCCGGATACGAGGCGCAGGTGAGGCCACGCTCGGGACTCGCGCTGAAGCACGGCATCACCGTGCTCAACTCCCCAGGCACCATCGACGCCGACTACCGTGGGGAGATAGGTGTGCTTCTCATCAATCTCAGCGACCGTGACTTCACCGTCAACGACGGCGAGCGCATAGCGCAGATGGTCATAGCGAGACACGAGACGGCAGAGTTTGCCATTGTCGACGCTCTCGACGAGACGGAGCGCGGCACCGGAGGTTACGGCCATACCGGTGTGAAATGAGTCTCGAAAGACATTTTTCAGATTATGCATATTCATGTAAGACAGCATAACGCCTTGCGCAGAGCCTTCTCCGCGGTGCTCCTTGGCATCGTGGCGGCAGTGGCCATTGCCGATGACTATCTCGAGAAGGGCGGATTTACCGAGGAGGAGAAGAACAGTTTCAGCTACGTATTCCTCGGTGCGGTGACGCGTCTCAATACAGGCGACGTCGATTCTGCCATGGTGATGCTGGAGCGTTGCCGCGAGATAGACCCGGAAGCCTCGGAGACATACTTCTTCCTCGCCGACTGCTACAGGCAGAAGGGACAGGACTCGCTGAAGGTGCTGATGATGCGTAAGGCGGCAGAGCTTAGTCCGGAGAACATCACCTATAAGGAGGCTCTGCTTCCGGTGTATCTCGAGAACAACGAAATAGACAGCGCCATCGCCGTGGCTGAGGAGATAGTGGGCGGCACTCCCGAGAGGACAGACATGCTGCAGCTGCTTCTGCAGATATACTCCTTCAAGAAGGACAACGCCAGATGTCTCGAGACGCTCAACCGTCTGGAGGTGCAGGAGGGACAGACAGAGCAGCTCACGATGTCGAAGGTGCAGCTGTACAACGCCATGGGTGAGGACAAGAAGGCTTACAGCGAACTGAAATCCCTTGTCAACAACCATCCTCTGGACCTCAACTACCGCGTCATGCTCGGCAACTGGCTCCTTGGCAAGGGCAGGAAGAAGGAGGCTATGGCGGAATACCGTGCCGTGCTCACCGAAGAGCCTGATAACGAGGCGGCGCAGATGTCGATGATGGACTACTACCGCAGCGAGGGGCTTGACTCCGTGGCTGACTTCCACCGCGACAGGATACTGCTAAGTCCGAAGACACAGCAGTCGACGCGTATGCTCCTCCTCAAGCAGTTCATACGCCAGCAGGAACAGGCAACGACAGATTCCACGGCTGTTCTTGCCCTGTTTGACAGGATTCTCGAAGGCAAGCAGCCGGATACGCAGATTCTGGAACTGAAACTTGCGTATATGACAATGAAGAAGATGCCGGAGGATTCCCTGAAGACAGTCTTGCAGCAGGTGCTCGACCAGCGGCCGGAACACGCACAGGCGCGCTTCGAACTGATACGCATGGCATGGGGAAATAACGATCATGAGGAGATGATACGTCTCGCACAGCCTGCCCTGCAGTATAATCCCGATGAGTGGGCGTTCAGCTATTTCCTCGGCGTGGCTTATTTTCTCGATGACCAGCTCGACAAGTGCATAGAGTCTCTTGTGGCAGCTTCGGAGCATGTGGATGAGGTGAAGGAGAAGGAACTGGCAGTGGAGATGTACTCGCTCCTCGGCGATGCGTATGCCAAGACAGGACGCTCCGATGACGCTTTCGCCGCGTATGAGAACTGTCTCCGACTTGACCCGGAGAAGATTCCGTGCCTTAACAACTACGCATACTACCTCTCGGAGGAAAACCGCGACCTTGATAGGGCTGCCGCCATGAGCCTCAAGACGATAAAGGCGGAGCCGAACAATTCCACATATCTTGACACCTACGCCTGGATTCTCTTCCTCCAGGGACGCTACGAGGAGGCAAAGATATACATAGACCTTGCCGTGAAAAACTTTGACGAGACGCAGGACAACAGCGTAATCATAGGCCACCGTGACGAGATAGACCGCAAGCTCGAGTCCGCGAAAGGCAAATGACCATGACTGCACACAGCAGGGTAGGGAAGAAAAAACAAACTGTTTTCAAGACGATACTATACATCAATCATCCCATGATAATGAATATAAAGACCATTATATGTGCCGCAGCCGTCGGCGTGATGCTCGCAGCCTGCGGCTCCTCAAAGCCTGTCACCCAGGAACCGATAAGGAAGACCGAGGGAGGGAAGACCGTCTCCTCTGGCAGCATGGACGACCTGGCGCGCCAGGTGGGCGTGGAACCGAACATCTCGGTACAGAGATTCACTGCAGATATAGACCTTTCCATAGGCATGGGAGGCGACTCTTACAATCTCGGAGGCAAACTTGCCATGAAGCGCGGACAGGTAGTGAGGCTTAATCTTACTTTCATGGGATTCATAGAGGTGGGTATCATTGAGTTCACGCCAGACTATATCCTCATCGTGAACCGTATGGGAAAGGAGTATACCAAAGCTCAGTACAACAGCCTTGATGTCCTTGTCAAGAACAATATCAACTTCAAGACTGTTGAGGCGATGGCATGGAAGAATCTCTACTCTCCCGATGGCCGGAAAATAAGGGACGCCGCGTTCGGCAAGATGATAGAGCAGCTCATAAACTCCAATGTAAAGGAAAGCGGCAAGGTTACTGTAAAGATGGATATCGGAGCTCCGAACACTGCAAAGGACTTTGAGACCTACACCTCCGTGAAGGCCACATACCGTGAGGTGCCTGCACAGGTGCTTATAGCAAAGCTCATGGATTTTGTAAAGTAATTGCCACAAACGGTACTGAAATAAAAGAATGTAAATCAAAAAAAACAAAACCACCAGCCCCTATCCTGACTATCCCCGTAAAACCGTATCACCGCAAAAACCGTAAAAAAAAACGATGAAGAGACATCTACTCATAATGCTTGCCATGCTTATATGCCTCGGCGTGCCTGCACAGCAACGTAACGGCAAGACCAGAAAAGCCACGGCAACCTCCACGGCAAGGAAACGCTCTACGGGAAAGACCACAAAGTCCACCGCCCGCTCCAAGACAAAGAAGACCACACCGACCAACTCTTCCATAAAGGGGCTGCAAAACCAGCGTGCGGCATTGCAGAAGCAGATAAGGGCGCAGGAGGCTGCCTTGCGACGCAATAAGGAGGATGTCAAGAAGAAGCTCCATGACCTTATGGTCATCTCTGGAGACATCGAGACATACCGCCGCAGCATAGACAGCATTAACAAGGACATCCGCGGCATACAGGGCAATATAGATATCCTTGAAAGCCAGCTATCTACACTCAACCAGCAGCTTGCAGACCGCCGTCGCAGGTATGTCAAGGCCATGCGCTACATGAACCGCCACAACTCCGTGCAGGAACAGCTGATGTTCATCTTCTCCGCAAAGTCCATGACACAGATGTACCGTCGCCTGCGTTTCCTGCGTGAATACGCCTCCTACCAGAAAGTGCAGGGCGAGCAGGTTAAGATGAAGCAGGCGCAGATCAACAGGAAGCAGGAACAGCTTGTCGCGGTAAGAAGCGAGAAGAGCAACCTCCTCTATAAAGGCAAGAAGGAGCAGGCGGCACTGCAGGGCAAGCATGCCGAGCAACAGGCTCTTGTCGGCAAGCTCAAGAAGCAGCAGAAAGTGATACAGGGTGTTATAGACGAGCAGAAGAAAAAGGATGCCGCGCTCAATGCGCAGATAGATGCGGAGATAGCCAAGGAGGTGGAACGCGCACGCCTTCGTGCCGAGGCAGAGGCAAAGAAGCGTGCCGAGGCAGAGGCTGCCGCAAGGAAGAAGGCTGCCGAGGAACTTGCGCGTAAGCGTGCTGAGGCTGCAAGGAAGAATGAGGAGAACGCGCGGCGTATAGCAGAGGCCCGTGCCCGTGAAGAGAGGGCGAAGGCTGCTGCCCGTGAGGCTGCGAAAAAGGATGCCGCCGCCAAGGAGCGTGCCGAGCAGGCTGCCCGTGAGGCGGAGGCGGAGCGCAGGGCGGCAGAGCGTAAGGCCGCTGCCGAGAAGAAGCGCGGGGAGAAAGAGGTGAACGAAGCGCGCCGGGAGGCAGAACCGGCATTGACTATGAGCTCGGCAGACCGTCTCGTCAGTGGAGGATTCGAGAAAAACCGTGGACGCCTGCCTATACCTGTCACGGGAGGCTACCGCATAGTCAGCCACTATGGACAGTATACTGTTGATGGACTGCCTAATGTGCATCTTGACAACAAGGGCATAAATATTCTTGGCTCTCCAGGCTGTGCCGCCCGTGCCATCTATGACGGTGAGGTGAGTGCCGTATTCGGCTATGGAGGCCAGATGGTCGTAATGGTGCGCCACGGCCAGTATATCTCCGTATACTGCAATCTACGCAGCGTAAGTGTCTCGCGCGGACAGAAGGTCTCCGCCAGACAGCAGCTGGGCATCGTCGGCAGCAACAATATCCTGCAGTTCCAGCTCCGCCGTGGCACAGCAAAGCTCAATCCTGAGTCCTGGCTGGGCAGATGATATGCCTCGCGACAGCAGGAAACAGGCAATAGACACTTGCTGGCAGCCTTTGAGGATATCTGTATAAACCAGTCTCTCATATATAAGAAGGAGGAGATAAGACATAGTAATATATGTCTTAGCTCCTCTTTCTTGCGTTATGTCGGGATGAAGTGGCATTAGGCCAAATTATTCTTTTTCGTTCCTTGTGTCCTGCCTTATTGTTGATACTGTTTCTTTGAGCGCATTCTCTCTGCCACACCCAAAGAAACAGTATCGTTTCTTATTGGGTCTTAATGGCTTCTCTTGTTTAGCGGCAGCCAGTCTGCTGGTAGCTGAAACTGTCTTATGAATAGGTCTTGGACATGTTTTTTTTCGTATAAGACAGTGAAAAAAACATATCTGGATTTTACTTTTCATGTTTTTCAGGGTATTATATATGTAAGCCCGTCAGGAAGACCAGTCTGCTGACGGTATAAAAACGGTTTTGCCCGACGGCAGCGATGTCTCGGACGATTAATATAAACAAATGTGTGAAGGCTATGGAAGACAAGGACATAATCCTCGCTATGAAAGACCATCCTGACAAGGGCTTCCGGCTCTTGATGGCGAAATACGGGGAACCGGTATACTGGCATATCCGCAGGCTTGTCGTGGTGCACATGGATGCTCAGGACGCGGCGCAGGAGACGTTTGTTAGAGTGTTCCGCTCTTTCCATACGTTTGACGGAGGCAGGTCGCTTGCGGCATGGATATACAGGATAGCCACACACGAGGCCTTGCGTGTCATGGGCCGCGGACATGCGGAGGAACTGTCCTTGGAGAACAGTGGAACTGCCGTGGAGAGGCTTATGGCCGCAGACTATGTCGATTACAGCGACCTGGAGACGGTGAGGCTGCAGAAAGCTATACTCTCCCTGCCGGCAAAGCAGCAGATAGCCTTCAACCTGCGCTACTATGACGAGCTGGGCTATGGCGAGATAGCAGATATAATGGGGGCTACCGCTTCTGCTGCAAAGGTCAATTACCATATAGCCAAGGGAAAGATAATACAATATATGAATACGCATGAATAGGAGGAAAGGATATGATGAAAGACAGTTTTGATTTCGACAGAGTAGGCAAGCGTTTGCCTTATGCCGTTCCTGACGGTTTCCTTGCGGAGATGGAGGATAATGTCATGGGCAGGCTGGAAGGACGTCAGAGGAAAGAAAACGGTGTGTTTCGCCTGACGTGGCAACGTGCTGCCGGCGTGTTGACGACAGTCGCGGCTGTCATGACGCTTATGTTTGCGGTGGTCTTGGGAGGCAATGATGACAGCCGCCATACAGATTTCGCAGACGTGGAGCAGGCTTTCTGCAATCTCAGCGTGGAAGACCAGAGCTATCTGCTTTCGGTATACCAAGACGATGTATTCATAAACGAGTAAGCGGAAATCCGGATTGAAAACGATATTTGGAATAGATATATATGTTTAACAGATAAAACAATAAAGTTATGAAAAAGATTTTCGGATATATCCTGCTTGTCATCGCAATGATGGCTTGCAGTGTGGCGACAAGTGCACAGGATAATGGAAAGAACAACAGCAGACAGCGTATGACGCGTGAGGAACTGGCAGAGAAGCAGGCGCGGCACATCGTTGATGTGATGGCGATGGACGACGCTGCGGCAAGCCGTTTCGTGAAACTGTACGGGGAGTGTCAGAAGGAGATTTGGGCTCTTGGCCCGAAAGTGGGCAATAAGTCTCGCGGCAAGGGCTATGCGGATATGACGGACGCCGAGGTTGAGCAGGCTCTGAAAGGCCGTTTTGAGCATAGCCAGAAGATTCTGGACATCCGTCAGAAGTATTACAAGGAGTACAGCAAGTTTCTCTCCCAGAAGCAGATAAAGCGTGTATACGAGATAGAGAAGCAGATGAAGACCCGTCTTGCGCGACATAAAGCCCAGAGCCATCGTCCGAGACAGGGCAGGAAGGCTTCAAGGTAAAGTGTGTGTTGCCCATGCGGCTGTGGCTGTTGAAGATGTCAGGAATCTTTCGCGATGTACAGGTTCCTGATGGGCAATGAAATGAAAGGTGACACTTTACCGTGTGAAAGGTCACCTTCTGTCTGCTAAAGTGTCACCCTCTGCACGGCAAAATGTCACCTTTTGCCGTGCATGCTATAGAGCTGTACTTCTGTGGGAAGACATTATCTTTGGTCATGTGCCGTTTCCTGTTTGCTTTATGGCATGAAAAAGACCGCCTGTCCTGATATGGACAAGCGGTCTTTTGCTTTTTTTTCTGTTTATGGAAATATGCCGTGTATGCCATGTTCTCATCGCCTGTTGCAGGCAGAAGGGAAAGGCCGTTAGTGTGGCTCTGTACATGGAGGCAGGAACCGTATTGCATATCGAGATGGAATCTCTGCCCCTCCCTGTGATTTGACGGTCATTCTTCCTTTACCAAATCGAAGAAACTGCTTATCTCCTGCTGGTCAATAGCCTGGCGTACGTTAAAACGCTTGGTCTGCTCCATGTATCCTTGGCGTCTGAGCTTTACCTCTATCTGTACGTCACGTGAGTTCTCATATGTCAGTCCGAGGATATTGAACGAACGCGTATCCTCGTATGGCGTCGTGCCGAGATACAGCTCGTTGGTGTTCTTCACTTCCGCAGGAACGCTGGATACTACGCGCCAGAACACCCGTGCACCCTTTGGGGCGGAATCAAAGTACCAGCGTATGATGGTGCGTTCCAGTGCGCTCTGCCCCGGTTTGTCACGTGAGACCCGCGTCTTTGCCTCGCCTCTCACTATTGTAGGGTCTTTTTTATATTCAGTGCCGTATGCGCCGCCTTTGGCTTTCGCAAGCTCGTGTATGACTGTTTTCGGCCACTCGAACTGATATTCCTTCTTCTTTATCTGCGTGATGACAGGCTTTATTATTTCCGTGCCTCTGACATAGCCGTCTTTCACGAAAGTCAGTTCTATGCGGCTTGCCTCGGCTGAGCGTCTCATGCGTAAGTCTTTGTCTTTCTTGGAACCGGGAGCTATGACACCGCGGAACGGTATATCCACCGTTGCCGGTGTCGTTGTGCAGAGAAGTCTGCCGTTGCAGTACACTTTTGCATCTTCCGGCAGGCTCTGTATGGTGATGCGGGCATAGTCTTCCGGCAGTATAATGGCTTTCTGGGCATGTGCTTTGCCGCCACAAAGTGCTATGACGGCCAGTGTCGTCAACAGGAATATGTATGATGTTCTCATAGATGTGATGGTTTTTCTTTATTCTTTTACCAGTTCGAAGAAACTGCTTATCTCTTGCTGGTCAATGGCCTGGCGCACATTGAAACGCTTTGTCTGCTCCATGTATCCGGGGCGTCTCATCTTGATTTCTATCTGAATGTCACGTGAGTTGGCGTATGTCAGTCCGAGGATATTGAATGAACGTGTCTCTTCGTATGGCGTTGTGCCGAGATAAAGCTCGTTGGTGTTCTTCACTTCGTCCGGTACACTTGATATCACTCTCCAGAAGATGCGCGAGCCTCGCGGTGCGGAGTCAAAATACCATCGTATGATGGTGCGTTCCAGCGATGTCTCTCCGGCATTGTCGCGGCTTACTCTCTCGTTTGCGTTCTCGTATGACTGGATGGCAGGCTCCTGAATTTCAATATTGCTGACAGGCTTGAAAGGGATGGTGATTTCCTTTGTCTCAGGCTTCATCCATGCACCTGTCCCTGCGTCAACGGCAATGCCTGGAATACCGCCGAAGATGATGTTTCCTATTGCCATGGCATTGAATTTCTTCTTCACGGAGACGCTCGCTTTCTCGTATCCTTTGGCTTCGGCAGTGACAACGGTAGGCTTTGAGCCACGTTTGATTTTGATTTCATAAGGTAAGAAGATGTTTGTCTCTGTCTTGCCATCGTAGGTAAGAGTGACGGGTGTCGTGACATCATCACTCTTCACTGTGAGTTTGGCTTTTGTCCCGTTGACAAGTGTACAACAGGACGTAAACAGCAGTGCTGCCATTGTCAACAATAAGAAATGTTTTTTGCTCATGATTTGATTTTATTAAGTTAATACTAAAAGAATTGTCTTTCCGGCAGCAGCACTAACTTATGGGCATAAGAAAAGCGCAAACCTCCATGTCTCACTCAGGTTTGCGACAACCTTCCATACAACAATGGCGAGCTTGCGCTATATGGCGCAGCTCTGATGTGTATGGATTATATGCTCAGAAATTCAGGTTTTCGAGGTCGCAATTCGAGTGAGAATCGAGCAAAAATATGTCTTGTTACTTATTGTATAACAATAGGTGCTACAAAGATATATCTTTTTTGATATAGAGCAAAATTAAAGAGGGTATTTTGCTTCCTCATCCTTTGTATTATTGATGAATGTCAATGATATTGACGTGTCAGTTGAAGACTTGCTCTGTTTTCTTTGACTCCAGATGATATTCCTCTGTCAAGATACCTCAAATCTGCTGAATCAGCCAAATCTGCGTGGCGTATTACGGCTCACCCGACAAACATGGGGGATAATTCTTTTATTCTTCCCTCCTCATGTTTGTCGGGTGAGCCCCATATTATATATTTACTG
>JAIDEM010000080.1 GCA_029054825.1 Prevotella sp.
ATTTTATACTATTTTTTGGTAAATTTGCAGAAACTTTATCCCAAATCGTTCAATTGGATTTGGAATAGGAAGCGGCTCCCGTGCCAAAGGCAATGAACGCCAGAGGACGATGGAGGCCGACATGCAAACACCACACCCCACCGGACAGCATACAATGGACTATAAACTGACAATAAGAGGGCACGAGCATGTCATCTCCTGCCCTGAAGTGATGGGGATACTCAACTGCACTCCCGACTCTTTCTATACCGGCTCACGCAAGCAGACGGAGACAGAGATAGCCTCGCGTGCCAACGAAATCATAGCTCAGGGCGGCACGATGATAGACGTGGGCGGCATGTCGACACGTCCCGGTGGCACGGATGTCCCCGAGGAAGAGGAGATGCGGCGCCTGCGCCTTGCCCTGCCTATAGTGAAAAGAGAACAGCCGGATGCCATAATCTCCGTAGACACATTCCGCCCTGCCGTGGCAAGAATGGCAGTGGAGGAATATGGTGTAGACATCGTCAATGATGTCCGTGAGGCAGAGGAGTTCCTGGCTTCCGACCTCAGCTGGATGAGAGGCATACCGTACATCCTCATGTCTGTACAGAAGACTCTGGAGGAGACACTGGAGACATTCAGACGAAAGGCCGCCGCACTGCAGGCGAAAGGCATCGGCGACATCATCCTTGACCCCGGATACGGATTCGGCAAGGACATACAAGACAACTACAGCATACTCGGCAGGCAAACAGAACTGCTTGACCTCGGAATGCCTGTCCTCGCAGGGATGTCACGCAAACGCATGATATGGCAACTCTTGGGCACATCGCCTCAGGAGGCTCTCAACGGCACTTCCGTAGTGAATATCCTCGCACTGGAGCGCGGTGCCGCCATCCTCCGTGTGCATGACGTCCGGGAAGCCGTGGAGTGCGTAAAGATATTCGGTTGTTTGGCTGGTTAGTGGTTTAGATATATCTATTTCGGCTATCAACCCTAAATCCAAGACCCAAAACCTAAAACCCAAAACCCAAAACCAAGAGATATGGAGATTTCCGAACTTTACAGTCTGTTTCTCGAACACCCTGTAGTCACTACCGACACACGCGACTGCCCGGAAGGCAGCATATTCTTTGCACTGAAAGGTGCATCGTTCAACGGCAACGAGTTTGCACAGCAGGCTCTCGAAAACGGCTGCTCGCATGCCGTCATAGACGAGAAGAGCGAGGGCATGGAGGACTGTCGCCTCATCCTCGTGGATGATGTATTGACAACCCTGCAGCAGCTTGCAAACTATCACAGGAAGCAACTCGGCACAAAGATAATCGGCGTGACAGGCACCAACGGCAAGACAACGACCAAGGAACTCATCGCCGCTGTGCTCTCCGAGAAGTACAATGTGCTGTACACTCTCGGAAACCTCAACAACCATATCGGTGTGCCGAAGACCTTGCTCCGCCTCACAAAGAAGCACGATATCGCCGTCATAGAGATGGGGGCAAACCATCTCGGAGAGATAAAGACACTTGTCGACATCGTGGAACCCGACTGCGGCATCATAACGAATGTAGGCCGCGGACACCTCGGAGGCTTCGGCAGCTTCGAGGGTGTCATAAAGACAAAGGGAGAGCTGTATGATTTCCTGCGCCCGAGCCATGCCACTGTATTCATACACAACGAGAATGAGCATCTGAGAAAGATAGCCGACGGACTGACGCTCGTGAAGTACGGCACGAAGAAGGCAGACGACCTTGCCGTCTACGGTGAGGTCGTGGAGTGTGCCCCGTATCTGACATTCAGATGGGGCAAGGGCACGGAGACCGTGAACACAGTGGAGAGCAAGATGATTGGCGACTATAACATCTACAATATGCTGGCTGCAGCAACGATAGGACTGACATTCGGCATCACAGAGGGGCAGATTTGCCATGCCCTGACAGAATACACACCGTCAAACAACCGCTCCCAGCTCACCGTCACAGAACATAACAGACTCGTGGTCGATGCGTATAACGCCAATCCGACATCCATGGCGGCGGCTCTCAACAACTTCAAGAAGATGGCTGTAGAGCACAAGATGGCCATCCTCGGCAGCATGGGCGAACTCGGGGATGTCTCCCTTGAAGAGCACTACAAGATTGTGGAGATGCTGAAACAGATGGAGCTTGATGACGTGTGGCTTGTCGGGGACGAGTTCAGGAAGACAGAACACCCGTTCCTGCAATTCGACAATGTTGAGGCTGTAAAGGCAAGAATCGCCGATTGCCAGCCTCAGGGAAAGTATATTCTCATCAAAGGCAGCAACTCTCAAAAACTGTTCCAATTGCCGGAACTGCTGTAAAATGTTGTTTGGTTGTTTAGTATATCTATTCCAGCTATCCCCGCATAACCATAAAACCGCATAACCGCATAACCGTAAAACCGCACCTAATGAAACATACATTTCTTCTCTCACTCCTTCTCTCCGCATCGCTTGCTACCTTTGCCACAGGCGACAGCATCAGCGTGAAGCAGGCGAGAATCGCCGGACCGTTCTCACTGAAACAGCCGATAATCATCGACAGCATCTCCGCAGGCTGTCGCTTATACACCTCTGACGCTGCCGACGAAGCTAGAAGTG
>JAIDEM010000081.1 GCA_029054825.1 Prevotella sp.
TCTCGTCAAGATAGCGGGCGACGGTGCAGGCGGCGAGGTTTCCCATTATAGAAAACACGCCGTCCTTTGCCTTCATCTTCGGCAGAATGTCCAAGAAACCGTCCAGTTCGCGCGGACTGCTGTTTACAAGGTCTCCAACGAAGCATATCATGTCGGGATGCCTGCCGTTGACCTCGTCCACAATCCTCTCCACACATTCCGGTGCACTGCCGTATGTCTCGATGTGCATATCAGACAGCAAGGCGATGCGGTATCCGTCAAAACCGGCTGGAAGGTCCTTGAAAGACAGTTCCACCTCGTTGACTACAAGTCGTCGCCAGCCGAAGAGTGTGCCGTAGAGCACTATACCTATCACCGCAGCACCGACCGATGCTCCGACACCGTTCATCACATGCCATGCTACAGGAAAGAACGGTCTTGCCGCAAGTCCGGCGATGGAGACAAGCATAAACAGCATCTTTGGTATGAAGAATGCAAGAAGGAGGGTCATGCCTATGCGGAACATCCACGCCTGATACAGCGGTGTCTGCACAAGTATCATGCACAGTATCGTGACGATGACGGGCACAAAATACAGTGCCTGCCATGCCCAGTGCATATTACGAAGGAACATATACCATATATATATGTCCGGTATAAGAAGTAAAAGGAACAGTATGGACATGGGTACGGTTTTATGGTTGGGCGATTATACGGTATTTGGTTTGTGGTTGTGGGTTTATTGGTTGTCAGTGGCATGTCAATACTCCTCCACCTCGCCGATGCACTCCCTTGCCTGCGAGAATGAGAAGCCACGGCCTATGGCAAAGCGAAGCAGTTTCTGGTTTATCTCATAGTCGTTTCTGCCCTTTGTAGACTTGCGTTTCTGACTTATCAGCGGACGGAGGATGTCGGTCCATCTTTCCTCCTCTATCTCGGCAAACAGCGGGGCGGAGATGCTTCTGTCTATACCTTTCGCCCACAGAGCCTGCTCTATCTTGCGCTGTCCCCAACGGTTGTACTCCATCTTGTCGTGGATAAAACCACGGCAATAGCGCACATTATCTATATAACGCTCTGCCACAAGCACTTCCATAACATTCGCCTGTGCCTCGTCGGACATCTCCCAACGGCGCATCTTCTCCAGCATCTCCTTCTCACAATGCTCGCCCTGCGAGCAAAGGAGCGTAAGCCGCTGAAGGGCTTCCTTCTCGTCTATCTGCTGCATCTTACTATACGTGGATTGTCAAACTGGTCCATGATGACCTCGGCATCGCGATATCCGAGGGTGGAGAGCATACGGCATACGTCACTGCCGTAGGCGCGGTTTATCTCAAAGGCTATCTTCCCTTCCGCGGAAAGGGTCTCCAGACCGAACTCGGCTATAGTGCGGTAGAAGAGCAAGGGGTCGCTGTCTGGGACAAACAGCGCCATGTCCGGTTCATAGTCCAGTACATTGCGCTCCATCTCCGCGGCCTCCTTGCGGCATATATACGGCGGATTGGAGACGATGATGTCATACATGCCCTTGCCGCGCCTGTCTTCCTGCGCCGACGAGGCTGTGTACCAGTCGCGCCAGCTCAATACGTCGGCCTTACGGAAAGTGACCTCCGCACCGAGACGCATGGCGTTGTCACGGGCTATCTCCAACGCTTCACCGCTGATGTCCCACGCCTCCACGGCACAACGGTGGCGCAAGGCGAGACTCACGGCTATGCATCCTGAACCGGTTCCTATATCGAGCACACGGCAGGCCTTGTCTTTCACGGCACAAGCATCAACAAGAAGCTCCGTCTCGGGACGCGGTATGAGCACTCCCGGAGCGACACGGAAACGGTGTCCGCAAAATGTCTGCCACCCGAGGACATACTGCACAGGCTCGTGATTTTCTAAACGAACTATAATTTTTTCGAGTTCTTCCGTCTCTTCTCGTGTAAAATCATTAACTTTGCCAAAAGCTATGTCCGTAAGCGACAGTCCGAAACACTCCTCCAGCACAAGCCGCGCGACAGCCCGTGCCTCGCCATGTCCGCAGACTGGCGACAACCGCCTTATGATGTCCTGATATGTCATTGACTCGCAAAATTAGTAATTAATCGAGAGAAAACGACTTCCTCCTGCAAATGATTAAGATATTTTAAGTGGTTTGGCAGGTTAGTGGTTTAGGCGTTTGGTGGTTTAGTCGTTTAGTGGTTTGGGATAGTCCTGGACTTATCACATGCTAATGCTAAAACAACCAACACCCACAGGCCGCACAACCAACAACCAAACACCATAAAACCTTATAACCGTTTAACCGCATAACCGCAAACAAGAATGTCCATCAATGACATCATAAGTTCCATATTCCCTAATACATGCCTCTGCTGCCACAAACGGCTGTTGCCCGGCGAGAGACACGTCTGCCTCCGTTGCGTGGCCGCCATACCACGTCCCATGCTGCAAGGCGACCATCACGACAACAGCCTCGCACGGCGATTTTGGGGAACATTCCCGATAGAAGGTGCGGCGACAGCCTTCTGCTATACCCCGCAGGACACCGTGTACAGCATCATCTCCCGCATGAAATACCGGAAGCCCGACGCCGATCTGTGCCGATATGCCGGACAGCTCATCGCCGAGGAAGACATGCCGTCGCGTATTCTCGCCGACGGCGACCTTCTCCTGCCTGTCCCGATAACGGCGGCACGACGGAAAATGCGCGGTTTCAACCAGAGCGAGGAGATATGCCGCGGCATCTGCGAGGCGACAGGTCTGCCGATAGTCACCGACGCCCTGCTGCGCCACGAGTCGGCAAAAAGCCAGGCGACAACGGCGCGCCATCAACGTATGGACAACGTCGGAGGCTTCATCGCAGGAGACCTGACGCGTCTTGAGCACCGCCATGTCGTCATCATAGATGACATAATCACGACAGGGGCGACAGTGATGGAATGTCTGCACATGCTGAAAGACGTCCCGGGGATAAGGATAAGCATCGTGGCTTTCGGACTGACACAGAGGTAGTTTGAGGTAGCTTGGCTGTCTGTCTTTGTGCTTTTTCATGTCTATCACGGCTGTTTCTGCCATTACGGCTATCGCCTATATAAGCCAACAACCAAAAAACTCAAAAACAAAAGGTCACCTTTTACCATGCGGAAGGTGACCTTTTGCATGGTAAACCGTCACCCTTTTCCACCCAAAAGGTCACCCTCTGCAACAGGAAGCACCATTTCTCCCTCCAGACAAGGCTACAAAACCACAAAAAAAGTGAAAAACATTGTAGTCTCAAAAATAATAAGTACCTTTGCAGAAGACATCGCGCAAAGAGAGTGCAGCACACGCTGACGCGCACATATTCAGAAACATATAACAAACAATACATACAGCTATGGAATCAATCAAAAACGCATTTGCAGCTAAGCTGCTCGCCATCAACGCCATCAAGTTGCAGCCACAGGCTCCGTTCACCTGGGCCTCAGGCTGGAAGTCACCTATCTACACCGATAACCGCAAGACACTGGCATACCCGGAGGTACGCAGTTTCGTCAAGCAGGAGCTGTGCCATCTCATCAACAGCGAGTTCCCTGAGGCAACAGCTGTTGCCGGAGTGGCGACAGGTGCCATAGCACAGGGCGCACTTGTTGCAGAGGAACTGGGCAAGCCGTTCTGCTATGTGCGCTCGAAACCGAAGGACCACGGCATGGGCAACCTCATCGAAGGCACTCTCCCTGAAGGCGCCAAGGTCGTTGTCGTAGAGGATCTGATTTCTACAGGAGGCTCCTCGCTGAAGGCTGTGGAGGCTCTCCGCACAGCAGGCTTCGAGGTTGTGGGCATGGTAGCGTCATACACCTACGGATTCCCACAGGCAGAGGAGGCTTTCAAGGCTGCCGACGTGCGCCTCATAACGCTCTCCGACTATGAGCATACCACAGCGATAGCTGCAAAGACAGGATATATCCAGGAGTCTGACCTTGAGGTGCTTGCCACATGGAGAAAGTCTCCATCAACATGGATGCAGGACTGATTTGACAATGGTTTTGGGTTGTAGGTTTTGGGTTATAGGTCTTTTCCATCCTGTAATAACCATGCCTGCGAGTATGTATATCACAACCTACAACCCACAACCAAGAACCCACAACCAAGAACCCGGCTTATGGCAAAATACGAAAGTGAAATAAAATTCCTGCCACAGTGTACTGTAGAGCAGGTATACAGCAAGCTCGCCAATCTCGAGTCGTTCCGTCCTATACTGGAGAACGCCGCCAACAACCCTATGCTTGCCGAGAAACTGAAGGAGGCTGGACAGGATCCGGCACAGCTGGAGAAGCTGAAAGAGGTGGAGATAACCAACGACAGCATCTCTTTCCCAGTACCGATGATAGGGCTTATGGCCCTGGAAATCGTGGAGCGAGAGGAGAACCGCTGCATCAAGTTACAGACCGTTGCTGCTCCTGTCGACGCCAATCTGTGGATACAGGTGCTGCCTGTAAGCACCGGAGGGGCAAAGATGAGACTCACGCTGAAGGCCGACCTCAACATGATGATGAAAATGATGATAGGCTCCAAGCTGGAGAAAGGCCTCGACAAAATGGCCGATATGCTCGCCGGACTGCCGTATCAGATGATGTAAAATTGACGGTTGTGCGGTTTTACAGTCTTACGGTTTTACGGTCTTACGGCTAATGTTTCTACATTAGAATATTACACAAACCTGTAGAGGCGTACCGTAATGCCGTATAACCGCAAAGACCGTACTCAACCGCATAACCGCAAAAAACACAAAACAAATGAAACTCTGGAGCAAGGGATTTGAGATAAACAAGGAGATAGAACGCTTCACCGTGGGAAAAGACCGCGAGATGGACCTCTATCTCGCCAAGTATGATGTGCTCGGCTCTATGGCCCACATCACTATGCTCAACAGCATAGGACTCATAAGCGACTACGAACTGCCACAACTGTTGCGTGAGCTGCGTGCCATCTATGACGTATGCGAGAAAGGAGACTTCTTCATCGAAGACGATATCGAGGACGTACACTCACAGGTCGAACTCATGCTGACACGCGCTTTGGGCGACATGGGAAAGAAAATCCACAGCGGACGCTCACGCAACGACCAGGTGCTCGTAGACCTCAAACTGTTCACACGCTCCGCACTCCGCGACATAGTGGAAGAGACAAAGCAGCTCTTCGACGAACTTCTGGCTAAGTCGGAGGAGTACAAGGACGTGCTCATGCCGGGATATACACACCTGCAGATAGCCATGCCGTCATCCTTCGGACTGTGGTTCGGCGCGTATGCCGAGTCACTGACAGACGACATGCTGTTCCTGCAGGCAGCATACCGCATGACAAACCGCAACCCTCTCGGTTCAGCAGCAGGCTACGGCTCTTCTTTCCCTCTCAATAGACAGATGACGACAGACCTCCTCGGATTCGACTCCATGGATTATAACGTGGTCTATGCACAGATGGGACGAGGAAAAATGGAGCGCAACGTGGCAATGGCTATGGCATCTGTGGCAGGGACTGTGGCAAAGATGGCTTTCGACGCCTGCATGTTCAACTCGCAGAACTTCTCCTTCGTGAAGCTTCCGAAGGAGTGCACAACAGGGTCTTCGATAATGCCGCATAAGAAAAACCCGGACGTCTTCGAACTGATACGTGCGAAATGCAACAAGCTGCAGGGACTGCCGCAACAGATAACACTCATCATGAACAATCTCCCTTGCGGATACTTCCGTGACCTGCAGATAATAAAAGAAGCGTTCCTCCCCGCATTTGAAGAACTGAAGGACTGCCTCGCCATGGCGGCATACATCATCAACCGCATGGAGGTGAAGAAGGACATACTGGAAAATCCTATGTATGACGCGATATTCTCTGTAGAGGAGGTCAACCGTCTCGCTGCCGACGGCATGCCGTTCCGTGACGCATACCGCAAGGTAGGACTGGACATCGAGGCAGGAAACTTCACGCCTGACAAGGATATCCATCATACTCATGAAGGCTCGATAGGCAATCTCTGCAACGACAGGATAAAGATGCTTATGGAGTCTATTCTCAAGGAATTCAATTTTGAAAGGGTCGATAATGCTGAAAGGAAACTTCTGGCGGTATAGCCTCCTCGCCGTCGCGCTCATATTCATGGGATGCGGCGGCGACAATACATACACAAGTCATCCGTGCTACCTTGTCATAAACAATGACCTGCACACCGACGAGACACTCGCCTCTGCCATGAACCAGTTCTCGCCGGGAGTGTTCTGCATGATAACAAATGATGACGCACGGAAAGAATATCGCTTTGTGAACAACAGCGGTCTGTCGTCCACAAAGCGATACAACGACATTGACAACCGGCGGACACGTGTCCTCGGCATGAACGGAGGACTTATCGTCGGCTTCGGGACACTGATGGACGGCCAGTTTTGCGCATACGACAGGGAGTGTCCCAACTGTTTCGACCCGAACGCCGTACCTGTACGTTCAAAGCCCCTCACGATGTCCGGCGACGGCATAGCCACCTGCAATGTCTGCAAACGCCGTTACAACATGAATAACGGCGGCAACTGCGAGTCGGGCGGTCACGGACTGACACGCTACCGTTGCAGCACCAGCGGCCCGTATGGAGTATTGCAGGTGGGGAATTGAGGCATATACGGCTATACGGTTAGGCGGTTATACAGGAATAGTAGTTATGAATAACTAACTGCTCATACAAATATCCGTATAACCGCCTAACCGTATAACCGTATAACAACTACTCCTCCTTCTTTCCGAACTTAGGGTCTATCTTCAGGAATGCCGTGACAAGGAATGTCACAGCACACGCACACATGACGATAATGAAGAAATTGCGGTAGCCTACCGCCTCCTGCAATGCTCCGGCAAACAGACCCGGAATCATCATAGAGAGAGCCATAAACGCCGTACACAACGCGTAGTGGGAGGTCTTGTATTTTCCTTGGCTGTAATATATAAGGTAAAGCATGTATGCCGTGAAACCGAAACCATAGCCGAACTGCTCCACAAAGACACAGAGATTGACGATAAACAGCGATGACGGGAGAGCATAGCTGAGATAGACATACACCATATCGGGAAGCGTTATCGCACAGACCATAGGCCAAAGCCATTTCTGCAGACCGTCTTTCCCTGCACAGATACCGCCGAGAATGCCGCCGAGGGTCAGTCCTACGACACCTACCGTTCCCTGCACAAGACCGTACTCCATAGGAGAGAGCCCCAGTCCGCCTACACTCTGCGGGTCGATGAGAAACAGTGACGATACTTTGGCAAGAAGGCCTTCCGGCATACGGTACAGCAACATGAAGAGTATTCCTGCCACCACCTGCGGCTTCTTGAAAAACGACACTATCGTCTCTCCAAGCTCAGACATCATAGCTTTGACATCCAGCGTCTTGCCATCGCAAGACATCCCACGCTCGCTGTCTTCTTTAGGGCGTGGCAGTATATAGTTGTGCCACAACCAAAAAGCGACAAACAGACCGAGAAGGCCATAGAAAGTAAGACTCCACGAGAAGGCTATGTTACCGCGGAAAATCACCTGAAGATTACCAGCAAGCATCACAAGGAATCCCTGCCCGACAATCATCGCAAGGCGGTAGAATGTAGAGCGTATACCCACAAACCATGCCTGGTCGTGCTGGTTCAGACCGAGCATATAGAATCCGTCGGCCGCTATGTCATGCGTTGCACTTGAGAACGCCATCAGCCAGAAGAAGCACAGCGTGCCTTGCAGCCACATGGATGTAGGGATGGTAAACGCAACGCCACCAAATGCTGCACCTACAAGCAGTTGCATGGTGATAATCCACCAGCGCTTGCATTTTATTATATCCACAAACGGACTCCACAATGGCTTGATTACCCATGGCAGATAAAGCCAGGAGGTATAGAACGTGATGTCGGCATTACTCAGCCCCAACTGCTTGTAGAGTATAAGCGATATGGTCATTACCGCCACATAAGGAAGTCCCTCGGCAAAATACAGTGTAGGCACCCATGCCCATGGAGATGATTTGAATTTCATTTGGCTATCGACAGATTTATTGCGGTATGCGGGAACTATACCGCTGGAGATTATTGTAAATACAAGTCTTAATATCTGCAAAGGCAATGCAAACCGAGTGCAATCAAGCTTGCTTGGAATTGCCGAGGTGCAGCTTGCCTTATGCAAAGATACAAAAATATCAGTAATTCACGGCATTGTGACATAAAAAAGTCATCTTCAACATACATTTTTAAATAAAGAGTTCTCCATTTGGATTTTTTTTCGTATCTTTGCACACCTTAACGAGTATTCCCAGCGAATGAATCTGACAGAACTGATACAGCATCCGGAACGAATGGACCGTGAGACTCTCTACGACCTGAGGAGTCTCATCGCACTGTATCCGTACCATCAGACAGCGAGACTGCTGATGTTACAGAACCTCTATCTGTTGCATGATGCCACATTTGACGAGGAACTGCGACGGGCGGCTATATATATCACAGACAGGAAGGTGCTATTCCAGCTCATAGAGGCAGCTCACTACAAACTGCGGAAGCAGGACAACGCAAAGAACTCTGCCGGCAGACGCAAGGACGGCGAGAACAGCGGAAGCAGGACAACGGAACTTATAGACAACTTCCTCGGCTCCATACCTGAAGAAAAGGAGGAAAAGCCTGCAACACACAGGAAACCGACACCAGCCGACGCAACAGTGGACTATGTCGCTTACCTCATAGAGAGCAGCATGGCAATGGACGGTGAGCAGGAACAGGAGGCTCCGCAGATGAAGGGACAGAGCCTCATCGATGATTTCATCTCACGCGAGAAAAGCGCGATAACACTTCCTGACCTGCGTGACGAATACCCGGACGAGCAACAAGGCAGAAACGCTGCAGGACAGGAGAATACAGTGCCACAGGTGACCATATACACAGAGACAATGGCACAAATATATGTGCATCAGCGCAGATATTCACAGGCATTAGAGATTATTAAGCGTTTAAATTTGGAAAATCCGAAAAAAAATGCTTACTTTGCAGACCAAATACGTTTCCTTGAGAAACTGATAGCGAACAATAACAACAAAAAAACAAAATAAAACCAATGTACACATTATTCGTAATTCTTATCGTCATTGTAGCACTTTTCATGATAGGCATCGTGCTCATCCAAGAGTCTAAGGGTGGCGGTCTCTCCACAGGATTCTCAAGCGGCAATGCCATGCTCGGCGTCCGCAAGACAACAGACTTCATTGAGAAAACGACTTGGGGACTCGCTGCTGCAATGGTAGTATTCAGCGTCCTGTGCGCATACGTCGCTCCAAAGGCCGCAACAGAGGAAAGTGTCATAGAGAAGGCTGCAACAGAACAGCAGACAACAAACCCTAACAACCTTCCAGGATTCGGCGCGAGCCAGACAAAGCAGAACGCTCCTGCACCTGCCGCACCTGCCAAGGCTGAATAAACAAAACCCAATACTATGATTGATGTAAAAGAGACTCTCAGCCATGCTGAGGAAGAGATGGAGATGGCTTGCATGTTCCTCTCCGAGCAATTGTCACACATCCGTGCAGGAAGAGCCAACGTAGCTCTTGTGGACGGCATCAGAGTAGAGTCCTATGGCTCTATGGTTCCACTCAACCAGGTTGCCAACGTATCCACTCCAGACCCGCGCACCATCGCCATCCGCCCATGGGACAAGAAGGCTATCCGCGATATAGAGAAAGCCATCATCAACTCGTCTCTCGGCATCACACCGGACAACAACGGTGAAGTGGTAAGACTCTGCATCCCAGTCCCTACAGAAGAGCGTCGCCGCGAACTTGCCAAGCAGTGTAACAGCATCGGCGAGAAGGCGAAGGTCTCTGTACGCAAGGCTCGTGCCGACTATAAGGACACTTTCAAGAAAGCCGTAAAGGACGGACTCGCAGAAGACGAGCAGAAAGATGCAGAGGAGAAATTGCAGAAGATTCATGACAAGCATATCAAGAAGATTGACGATATACTTGCAGAGAAGAACCAGGAAATAATGACTGTCTGATGCAAGGACTCGTAATAAAGAATACAGGATACTGGTACACGGTGCTCACCGATGAGGGGAGCACCGTGGATTGTAAAATAAAGGGCAGTTTCAGACTCAAGGGCATACGCAGCACCAACCCTGTGGCAGTAGGCGACCGCGTGACGATAACGGAGCCGACACGGAACACCATAGCCGACAAGACGCACTCTACAGGCGACATGACGGCTTTCATAACCGAGATAGCCGACCGCAGGAACTATATCATACGTAAGTCGCAGAATCTCTCCAAGGCAAGTCATATCCTTGCCGCCAACGTAGACCAGGCAGTACTTGTCGTCACGGTAAACCATCCGCAGACAAGCACAACATTCATAGACCGCTTCCTGGCTTCTGCCGAGGCTTATTCCGTACCGGTCATACTCGCTTTCAACAAGAAGGACCTGCTGTCGGAGGAGGACTTGCACTATCAGGAGATGATGATGGCACTGTACGATACCATAGGCTACAAGTGTCTTGCCCTCTCTGCCTTGCATAAGGAAGGCATAGCAAAACTGTCCTCGCTGCTGGAAGGCAAGGTTACTCTGTTCAGCGGCAACAGCGGTGTGGGAAAGTCGACAATACTCAACGCCTTGCTGCCGGGAGTGAACCTCCGCACAGCGGAAATCTCCGATGCCCACAATACTGGAATGCATACCACGACATTCTCTGAGATGCTTCCGCTGAATATTCCAGCTGACACTGACGGAGAATCTCTCGCCGACATGCAACCGCAATGTCTGGCAGGAAACCACGGGTGGGTAATAGACACGCCCGGGATAAAGGGCTTCGGCTCTTTCGATATGGAACAGGAGGAAATATGCTCATATTTCAGGGAGATATTCCAGTTTTCCAAAGACTGCCGTTTCAATAACTGCACACATACACACGAACCGGGATGTGCAGTAAGGAAGGCTTTGGAGGAGCATTACATCTCTGAAAGCCGGTACAACTCTTACCTCAGTATGCTCAACGACAAGGATGACGGCAAGTATCGCGAGGCTTTCTGACAAGCGGCCATGCCGCATGGCACACATATTAATAAACACCGGCAAGACAAATCATTTCTATTACTTATGAAAAGACTACTCCCATTTATCTGCCTTGCATATCTCATGCCGCAGTCCGTTTGCGGACAGGAAATCTACGGTTCATGGAAAGGTGCACTGAGTCTGGGCATGACAAAGTTAAGCATCGTGTTCCACATAGAGAAAGACGGTGACAACACTGTCTGCAAGATGGACAGCCCTGACCAAGGAGCAACGGGCATTGCCGCACAGGTTGACTACATCTCCACAGATTCGCTGAAAGTGTCTGTTCCTTCGCTCGGTGTCACTTACAGCGGCCATCTTGACAACGGCGCGATAAAAGGAGTATTCTCACAGGCAGGATACAAGTTTCCGCTGTCACTGAAGCAAGGCGCTGTAAAACAGAACCGACCGCAGGAGCCTGTACCGCCATATCCTTACACGACAAAGGAGGTGACATTCACCAACAACTGTGACGGTGCTACACTGTCCGGAACACTCACCTACCCTACAGGGTACGACAAAGAGAAAAGAAGGAAAGACATACCCGTTGTACTGATGGTTACCGGCAGTGGACTACAAGACAGGAATGAGGAGGTCTTCGGACACAAGCCGTTTCTTGTAATAGCTGATTTTCTGGCACGCAACGGCATCGCATCGCTGAGATATGATGACCGAGGGTTCGGAAAATCGACAGGGGATGCTGAGAAAGCGACAACAATGACATTCAAGAATGACGCCAAGGCTGGTCTTGAATATCTCAGATCGCTGAAGGAATTCGGTAGAACAGGTGTGATAGGACATAGCGAGGGCGGCACCATAGCGTTTATCCTCGGTGCGGAAGGTAAGGCGGACTTTATTGTCAGCATGGCAGGAACGGCTGTCAGAGGCGACTTGATACTCGTTGAACAGAACCGTGCGGCTTTGTCTCTTGCCGGTATGCCGGAGGATGCCGTGAACGCTTATTGCCTCACTTTAGAGAAAGTCTACGAATACATGAACAGTGGAAAGACACTGGATTCTCCTGAAAAGGTTTTACAGCAGATACAGGATGCCAATGGCATCTCTCTGCCGGAAGCTGCAAGAAAGAATATCCTCAGCATCATGAAAAAAAACAACGCATGGATGAACCACTTCATTTCATACAACCCTGCTGAAGATATAAAGCGGATAACATGCCCTGTCCTTGCCATAAACGGCGACCTTGACATGCAGGTATTATCTAAACAGAACCTTCCCGTAATAGAAAGCCTCCTGCCGAAAGGTAAGCATAATACAGTAAAGGAATATCACGGGCTGAATCATCCTTTCCAACATGCCAAGACAGGAGCTGTCATGGAATATGGCAAACTGGAAGAGACCATTGCGGAGGAAGTGCTGAGAGACATCGCTGACTGGATAAATTCGCTGTATTAATAAAGGAGACCAATATCGGCCTGGTGACCGAATTTATGATAACTGGATAGATTTTCAATGAATATTGACGAAATAAAGAACAAGAATATCGCTGTGCTGCTGTCCGGCGGCGTGGACTCTGCCGTAGTGCTTCATCTGCTGTGTGAACAGGGCATGAAGCCTGACTGCTTCTATATAAAGATAGGTCCTGACGAGAAAGACGAATATGACTGTACATCAGAGGAAGACCTTGAGATGGCGACAGCTCTATGCCACAGATACGGATGTCGCCTTGAGACAGTAGACTGCCACCGCGAATACTGGGACAAGGTGACTGCCTATACTATGGAAAAGGTGCGCAACGGATTCACCCCAAACCCTGACGTCATGTGCAACAGACTGATAAAGTTCGGTGCCTTCCACGAGAAAAGAGGATACGCCTATGACCTCATAGCGACAGGACACTATGCACAGACAGAGATAATAGACGGCAGGAAATGGCTCTGCACATCGCCCGACCCGATAAAAGACCAGACGGATTTCCTTGCACAGATTTACGACTGGCAACTGAAGAAGGCCATCTTCCCTATTGGTAGGCTTCATAAAGAAGAGGTACGACGAATAGCCGAGGACAATCATCTCATCAACGCAAGACGTAAGGACTCGCAGGGTATATGCTTCCTCGGCAAGATCAACTACAATGACTACATACGCAAGTATCTCGGCGAACAGGAAGGCGAAGCCATAGAACTCGAGACAGGCAAGCTAATCGGCAAACATCGGGGACACTGGTTTCATACAATCGGACAACGCAAAGGACTGGGATTCGGCGGAGGACCGTGGTTTGTAGTGAAAAAGGATATATCGAAAAACATCATCTAT
>JAIDEM010000082.1 GCA_029054825.1 Prevotella sp.
CTCTATATGTTTCCAAATATACTCAAATAAAACATGTAAAAGGGCATTATGACAAAAGAATTAACAAGAATTAAATGTGTATTAGCACCATTATGCAACATGAATCCGCAATAAGGACATTCGCAAAATACAACATATCTTTTTCCATACCTATGTAGCAAATAATATCTGACCAAGTTCTTCCTGTTTAACCTCTACACGTTCCGTAGGGAATATTGTAGAGGTTGCTAAAGATGTCTTACGAGAAAGCAATTCATCAAGCGTCTCGTCAAATGATTTAAATTCTTTGCTGACTGCCATAGGGTAATAGACAAATACGTCCTTCTCTTGTCCTATGCGATATGCACGGTCTGTAGCCTGATTCTCTTTTGCGGGATTCCAATGACGACTATAGTGGATTACATGATTTGCCGCGGTTACATTCAAACCCATACCAGCTGCGACAGGAGACATGATAATCACATTAAATCCATCTACAGCCTGAAATTCATTGATACCAGATTGTCTTGAATGTTTATTTAACATTCGTCTTGTAACAATAGACGGAGTATCACCATTGATAACTTTAGCAACGATACCGTAGAGTTCATGACAGACCTGCCATAACATCTTTTGCGTTTCTTTACGCTCTGCGAAGATGATAGCTTTCTCTTTTCTTGCCTTTATCCTATCAAGGAAAGAAATTGTCGCTTGCAGTCTTGCAGATGAATCCACCGTTTCCTGTATGGTATGTTGTGGTAGAGTCGAGTCATACAGAAAAGGGTGTTCAGAAATCTCACGAATGTCCATTATAGTCAATAACATATTGGATTGCGCTCCTGAAACATATTCATTTACTACACGTTTATAAGTATCAGACTGAACTGTCGGCATTTCTATTTGTTGTTTAAGTTCTATCTTTTGAGGTAAGTCTTTAGCTACATCTTTTTTCAATCTACGCATAAAGTATATACCCAACTTGTCATGAATCTCATTACCAAGAGCGACGATATCCACATCTTCTTTTTTCAATGGATTCTGATATTGAGCAGCAAAGACTTTAGCATTACCCAACAGCCCTGGTACACAAAAATCCATAATACACCATAAGTCCAGAAGTGTATTCTCTACAGGTGTTCCTGTCATGGCGATTTTGAATCTTCCTTTCAGTGCCTTGGCGGCACTTGTGACAAGAGTGCCTGGAGATTTTATCTTTTGAGCTTCATCCAATGCAATGATGTCAAAGTCAACTGCACAGAAGTTCAGCTGTGCAATGCGTAACGACTCGTAGCTCGTCAATATAATGTCCATGCCTTGCATCTTTTCCATTACAGATTTGTCAAATTTTCGTGGAACATCCTTGGAGGTCAAACACGTAATGTTGAGTCGTGGCGACCTGAAAAAGCGGTTATATTCATTTTCCCAATTTTCCAAGAGAGATACAGAAGCTACAATCAAATACGGTTTATGTGTAGGGTATTTGCGTGAATGCCAATCTATAAAATAGAGTATCTGCAACGTCTTTCCCAATCCCATATCATCTGCCATCAAACAGCCTCCAGCCTTGCTCATGTACAGATATTGCAGCCATGCGATACCTTCTTTCTGATGCGACTTCAACTGGAAGTTTTCATGCAGGAAAGGATCATTGAACAATGTATACTTATCGCCTCGTTCTATTATGCCATCTTCAACAGAAAATTCCATATCTTCTGTATTCTCTTTTATAATCAGTACTTTTCGACTCTCGTCTGTTTCATTTTCAACGACCCTTATTGGCTGTTCTGGATTGTACAACTGCTTTTCGGCTGTATCTACAAGGAATATGGCATCATCTATATCTATTTGTGTACCATTAAATTCCACTATGCTACTATTGTTTTTCTGTACCTCGTCTATGGCCCGCTTTAGTTCTTGCAGTTTTCCTTCGTTTTCAATAGTCAGTTTTGTGGTTCCATTTTGAGGAGTTGCAATATTAGCACCTGCTATCCAACATGACTTATACGGACTTATAAATGGGTAAAATTTTGGTTTATATATACCTATCTCTATTACACGATCACTATACAGTTCAGTCAAGTCAAATACATCAGGATCAAAGTACTCTGTCGGATGTTTTACTATAGATTGTATTTCTTCGCGTGTCTTATTTCTTCCGCCATTCTTTAGACGAGTCAAATTTTCCTTCTGCTCTGGATTTAGCACTACACGTACACGTTCACCATTATCTCGCTCTATAGGATATACTCCTTGAACTTTTTTCATTCGGTCAAACGTGCGCTGAAACTTGTCGTTCTCCTTGATGTCTATTGTTGGACCTACTGTAAACCCACCTTCGTCACGTCCGACTTCTATCTTAATACGTTCTGGTAAATATACATTTTCGTTCTGTAGATAGCTGTCCATCTCGCAACCTGCTTGGATGGCGAGATTCTTTATATCAGAGAATTGGCGAAGATTGAAATCTGTTGTCTTTTGTTCTTCTGAAATGGCATTGAAAGCTTCCACTCGATTCATCAGTTCATATTGAGCTTCTGACAGTAAATATTCTTCATTTTTAATAATGATAATATTACCACATCGTTCACACGCAAGAAGCTCTCCATCCGGAATATGCCTCAACAGCTCAATCTTGTACTGGAAGTCATGTGAATTGAGCATACCCTCTCCGCGAAGTCGCATGGCTTTATCGTAAAGTCGTGGTACGCCGAGTATTGCCCTCTCTTCATCGTCAAGAAGATATAGGTTTTCAAATGGCACTGTACACTCGTTTTTGCAAAATTTTGCATGACCATTATCCACAAGTGCAACAAGAGGCTGATAGTAAATACAATCATCCGTAGCACTCCATTCGTGGAAACTAACGTCATTTCCGTCAATATTGACGGAAAATACCATACCATTCTGATTATAACTTTGTTTCAGCATATCTATACAATTTTCATTTTTCCCGTCAACAGATAAAGTCTGTTTAAAACGAAGTCATCAGTTGTAATTCTTATAAGACCAACGGAACGAAAACACACCATAATCATGGATAATCTCATCATATCCCAGCAATGATGCTTTTTCATCAAAATGCTTCCTGGCGATACCTTGCGATTTTAAAATTTTCTTCCGGTTATGGTTTTGCCTTGAATATGTCATCATGTCTATTATCCATAAATGGCGCACTTGTATTATGGTGAGAAAATACAATGTTGTTTATCCAGGCCGTCAAACGGCTTTGCCAATTACCCTTATGGTGTAGTTTTCCCTCTTCATTATAGACAGAATAATCTCCCCAATAACCTCTCTCTACAATTCCATTCATCTCCGGTATTTTCAAATCGTTTGTTGATGCAATTCTACAGCGTCCCTTTGTCACTTTTTCCACCATCTTGTGAGTCTGGTTATAAACATACAGAGCACCTGTATCTGAGAACTCCACAATCATTTTGTTTTTGATAAACAATACCAACGCGGATGTTTGGGATCTTCTGGAATTAGTCGTTATATAATGGCGTAAGAACATACTCCCTATTTGACTGTTGCTCTGAAGCAATAGCTTTGTCGCTGTAGAGCCAATTATCTTGAAAGCACTAATGTTATTCACATATCTCAACCAGAAATGTTTTCGTGTTTCATCTTGTACGCATATTTCAAAGAATGACTCAATAATTTGCTGCGCAAACCATATATTCACCAACTGCATTGCTTTCTTCAACTTTTGAACATCCGCCTCAGAAGCGCCAACAAAAGGAGCCCATGATGTTGCTAATGTCACGTCACCAAGCTGCGTGTTTGCAAATCGGCACAGTTGAGCGCGACGCAAACCATCACCGATTTCGTCTTCTTTCTCTACCAAATAGGCAAATATAAGTTTCTTTGTACGGTCAGAATCATGTAATTCAAAAATCCTTTCTATTATATCGTGGTCTGTTATACTGTTGCCTGTAACGTATCTTACTATAACGTCAGAATAGTAAGATTGTTTGATTGACGCTGGCTTGAATCCAAGCAACGTCGGGGCTTCTTGTATGCTCATATTCTTAGCGGAAAGCATAGCAGACACACGTGTCGGACCATTATTGTCAAACAGATTCAATCGGTTTTTCCATAAGCAGTATCTACAATTGGAGCCACTATATTCTAAAAGTTTGCGCATAAGAAGCTGGCTTGTTGATGCCCTATAGCTCGGTTCAATGCTATGCCATGAATTTAGCAGATAAAAAGCCAACCCGTTGAAGAACATATTTCTCCAATTATTATCGAGCAAGTACAAGGCATACATGTAATTGACACTGTCATCACATAACTTCATTAGATAATAAGAGACAATACGCAACTCTCTCAATGTCCAGTTGTTGCCCACGGTGTCGCCAGATGGAGCCATACGAATAACTTTGCCAAGAACCTCATCAATTGACTGTTGGGCAACTTCTAGACCTTTCTCAACGAGCATACGGTCCTCTATCTGCTTAAGTTTAGACCTGTTCGCGTTAACTACCTTTTCCGTTTGGCGGTCTGCTACACGGTCTGCCAAAATCCGAAAGTCTTGGAACATACCTTGGTTGATATTCAATAGACTATATACATCACTCATTATTTATCTCTATCCGTTTTTTGACTATATCTTCAAGATGCTTTTCAGCGTCTGTCCTTACTCTAAATTCGACGCGGCGCGAAAGCTCTGCATTTTCTCTGCCATTAACAAGAATTGGACGACTCGACGAGAGACCATTGGCCGTTATAAGGTTCTTCATCCATATCTTAGTCTCTTCCGGCATATTTCCGCAACACTGTCCAAAGCAATATTCCAATACAGAACGTGTCCTATCTTGAGATAGTTCCATATTATAAAAATACTCTCCGCTACTATCAGTATGCCCTTCAATACGTATTTCTGCAATACTGTTTTTATATTTTGGGCGATTAAGCACTTTTATATATCGTGGGAAAAAGTCTTTTAGGATAACCTGAAACTTAGGACTCAGAGTAGCACGGTTAAAAGCAAACAGCGTTCTCGGCTCTTGAAATCTGATACATAATGTAGAATCTATCGTAGCATTCCATTTTTCCAAGCTGTCTTTGAACTCCTTTTGGAGGTCAATATAAAGTTGCCCCTTGGTTTGATCATACTTCTGCACAACCATTTTATCTTCTTCTGCTTTTTCCTGCACTTGAAGCAATGCTCCCATAAGCAGGAGAATGAAGATGAACAACAAACCGGCCATCAAATCACCAGTTGAGAGCAGGAAAGCATTTTCCTCTCTGCTCTCATATTCTATATCATGTTTCTTGCTCATGTTTATTCTCTCCTGGTGTTCAACGATTCAGCAAGCATTTCAACCACCTCGGTCTGTTGCTGTATGGTACTCGACAGAGCATCAGTCGTATTTGTCAAGCTTGTAGTGTACTGATCCAGATACCTTTGTGTCGTGGTCTGGACAGTGCGGCTATACTCCGATAAACCAGACTGCAACTGTTGGAATATGCTTCCAAGTCCTTGGCGGATAGTTTCAAACTTTTCCACATAATCCTCAGACATATCTCCGGAGTTCCTCAAGAGTTCGGTGACAGCATCAATACCATGCTGGCTATTGCGTTGTATCTCCTCCATCTTTACAACATATTCAGCCTGACCTTCTTTGAAGAGTCGGGTTGCAAGTTTCATGTCACCTGTTATGGTTTGCAGATGGGCTGTGCTTCCTGTTATCTGTCCTTGCGCCTGCTGGAACATATTCATCGTACCTGCGATATATTCATTCATTCTTTCCATACGGTCAAGACTATGACTGAATGTCTCGAGCAACCTTTTTGTCTGTGTTATAGTTTCTTCTTGCAGCGCAATAAGGTCTGCCTGTTTGTTGCTAACATCATCTGATATGTTTCTTATAGATTGTTGGACAGAAGAAGAAAGTGACGTCGTGGTTTCCGTAAGGTATGTACCAATTCTTTCAGTTGCTTCGGATAATCTGTTGACTATCTGTTCATTCTGCTGTTGAGAACTATTTGTAACACCAGCCATCACTTCGTTGACCTCTGAAATGGCATTGCTGATAGCTCCAGTCGCAAAGGTTATTTGTTCTTGCATCTGCTGCATAGCCGTAGAGTTTGCACTGGCAGAGGTGTTGGAAATCTCTGAAACAGCATTCCTTACTTCTTCAATTGTCACCTGCAATGTCGAGGATATGTGTGCCATGTTATCAGGGAAATCAGCCATCGCCTGTGCAGCTGTACCAAGCTGATGAGCAATTGCTTCCAGTTCATTAGTTGCTGACCCTGACAATCCTGCACTGAATGATTTAACCATTTCAGACATGCTGTTCCTCAACTCATCTACTACAGTCTGAATCATGTCTGTTGCAGGTGAAGCGACCTGAGAAGCCATTTGGTCAATATGTTCAACAATAGCTCTGGTTGTAGCGTCCACATTCTCCATAAGAGGCAAAATCTTCTGTTGCATCTGGCGAGACAGAGCTTCATCGAAGCCGTTATTCAATTCTATTGCAAGGTCAGTAGAAAATGACTTCAAGGCTCTGGTTTGCTGTTGATTTTCTGTCAATATCACTCGAATAGCATTAGATACAGTAGTGGTTTCTCCAGATTCATTGGTGTAAGTAAGTTTGTTATTAAGTGTATTGTTTACTGATCTTATCTCATTTTCTATGACTCCCTTCATAGTACTTACTATTGACTGGGCCAATGCTTGTTCATTCATGTCGTCCAAAGTCCTGTCATCAATATAGTACAATGAGTCCAGTTTGTTCGCCAAAGCACAGAGCTGTTTGGACAGCCTGTTCCTACAACATTTATCAACACAGCTAAAAACCATTGAAAGGAACATGCCAACCAATGAAGTGATAAACGCCGTTCCCATGCCACTCAATAATGTCTGAATGCTTTTCTGTATCTTTTGCGTGTCAGAACTGTCAAAGCCTTCAACACCTAACGTCAACCCCAGGAAAGTGCCCAATAATCCCAAGCCAACCAATGTCCCTGCAGCTGTATCTAACAATCTAAGGTTGATTTCATTAGCATTACAGGTGCTGAACTCAGAGAAGAGTTCAAGTGCCGGTGTATTTGTCTGTCTATTTTCTGTAGTGCCAATACAGATGGTTTTTGCATATGAGTTTGCAATCGAAGCAATATTTTCATCTTTCACATTTAATAACTCATTTAGTGTAGCATCTGGTGTAGCATCTTTGCTTATTGCCTTCTCTATCAGTTGGGATAACTTATATATTTTATACGCTTGCCAAACAAACACACCAAATACTATAACAATTATTACAACGGATATGCCAGGTATGATATATTTATTCATGATAATTCAATTTATAATCCAACGAGAGTACGACCGAACTAGCTATGACAACAACCATAGCAAGTATCATTAGTAGTCGAGTGAAAATTTTAGATTTCATCTGTAAAAGTCTATAAAAAAGGCGTGACACCATTCCTTTGCTTGCCTTTTACATAGGTACCGCCAAGTAACCTGCACGACTAACAAGCATAGAATGGTCCACGCCCATAGACGTGAACCTTCAGTCTGCTTGTTCTCTGTCGTTGAAATTTTGGCGGTTTCATGTAAAAAGAGAACAAGAGCTAAAAGCTCAATATGTTTATATGTTCATTTCAAGTTTATCGGATGGACACGCTTCCTGTTGTTAATGTTTTGCCGGGCATTTCAGCACAGCGGATTTTTTACAACATCTTGGAATGTAGCCTGCCAGGCTACCAGTTCCTTTGCCGTCCGTACTTCTTTTCTGCTTCTTGAATATAATGTTTAGTTCCACTTCGTATTCTATCTGTTCCCATAGGCAGGAATGAATACGTGTTCCTGCATGTGTTTTTTATATGGCATCGGACAATGATACGCATGTAAACCCTTAACGACATCGTTGCCGTTTTATGTTTACAACAACACACTTGGTTTTGTAAAATTACAAACTTTTCTACAGATAGCATTTTGCTGTTTATTCTTTTTAACAGACAAAATGCTTTGTTGACATGATTTTAAGAAATAATAGTACTCTGTGATAATCACCTATCCTTCTGTAACCATTTTTACGGTAAAGGTCACCGTTCAGAGGATAAAGTGTGACCTTTCAAGTGGTCAAAGATGACCTTTCATCATGCAAAAGGTCATCTTTTGTCTATATACCTATAACACTTGTCTCGCGACTATGACAGCATTAGTATGGCGGGAAACATGAAATACAACATCTTTCATAAGGAATTGAAAGAAAAACAACAAAAACATTGGCAGTCTGAAAGAAAATAAGTAATTTTGCAGTCAAAGTGAAGATGGAGGGATAGTAGTTTCAGGTTTCAGGAAAACTTCCTCTAACCATGAACCTACAACCGATAACCGTACACAACCGTATAACTGAATATAAAAAATCATGAAAAGACAGAAGCGCTATTTCCTCTCCGAGGAGCAGATTCCCACACAGTGGTATAACATCCAGGCCGATATGGTCAATAAACCGTTGCCTCCGCTCAATCCGGCAACGAAAAAACCGTTGATGCCCGAGGACCTCTATCCTATCTTCTGTGAGGAATGCAGCCGTCAAGAACTTGACCAGGAGCATGCATGGATAGACATCCCCGAGGAGGTCCGCGAGCTGTACGCATACTACCGTTCCACTCCGCTCGTGCGTGCCTACGGTCTGGAGAAAGCACTCGGCACTCCAGCACATATCTATTTCAAGAACGAGTCCGTCAGCCCTGTAGGCAGCCATAAGCTCAACTCTGCCATCGCGCAGGCTTACTACTGCAAGAAGGAGGGCGTGACAAATGTGACGACGGAGACCGGGGCAGGTCAATGGGGCGCGGCACTGTCATACGCAGCAAAGGTGTTCGGACTTGATGCCGCCGTGTATCAGGTGAAGATTTCATACGAGCAGAAGCCTTACCGCCGCTCTATAATGCAGACTTACGGCGCACAGGTCACGCCGTCACCTTCCATGTCTACACGTGCGGGAAAGGACATCCTCACGCGCGAGCCAAACAACCAAGGCTCTTTGGGCACGGCTATCTCCGAGGCCGTGGAACTGGCACGCACGACTCCTAACTGCAAGTATACGCTCGGTTCGGTGCTGAGCCATGTCACTCTTCATCAGACCATCATAGGTCTGGAGGCGGAGAAGCAGATGGAGATGGCTGGCGAGTATCCTGACATCGTGATAGGATGCTTCGGCGGTGGCTCGAACTTCGGCGGCATAGCTTTCCCTTTCATGCGACACAACATCAAGGATGGCAAGACAACACGCTTCATAGCTGCTGAACCAGCTTCTTGCCCTAAGCTGACACGCGGAAAGTTTCATTACGATTTCGGTGACGTTGCCGGCTATACACCGCTCCTCCCTATGTACACCCTCGGTCACGACTTCATGCCAGCCAATATCCATGCCGGCGGACTGCGCTACCATGGAGCAGGCGTTATCGTATCGCAGTTGCTCAAGGACAAGCTGATGGAGGCTGTCGACATAAACCAGCTGGAGTCGTTCGAGGCTGGAGTGCTCTTTGCTAAGGCTGAAGGCATCATCCCTGCTCCGGAATCATGCCACGCCATCGCCGCTGCCGTAAGAGAAGCCAAGAAATGCATCGAGACCAGAGAGGAGAAAGTCATACTGTTCAATCTCTCAGGACATGGACTCATAGACATGGCGGCATACGACAATTATCTTGCAGGAAACCTCCAGAACTATGAGGTGCCAGAGGAACTGATCGAGAAGAATATCGCAAAAGTCGAGAATCTGGTATAAGGGTCTCACGGTTAGGCGGTTTTTAGGTTATACGAAGATTACCTTTCCTGTGACCGCAGAAACAAAAAAAAACGCTAACCGCAGAAACAAAAAAACGTCGTTTGGCGGTTTTGTTATATGATATATGCCACAAACCATCAACGAAACGACTAAACAACCATACAACCAAAAGCAGGCATTTCCGTTAAGTCGGAAATGCCTGCTTCTTTTACAGCTATAATAAACTATCATTTTCCTGTGTTCACCACAGGCTGTGCCGGTTCATCGGCACAGAGGACGACAAGCAGATTGCCTATCATATCGGCTTTCTTCTCGTCGTTAAGTTCCACTATACCCTCATCGGAGAGCTTGTCAAGAGCCATCTTCACCATGCTCACTGCACCCTCGACAATTTTCTCCCGGGCAGTGATTATCGCTGCAGCCTGCTGACGGCGAAGCATGACAGCAGCAATCTCCGGCGCATAGGCAAGATAATTGATGCGAGCCTCCATGACCTCAAGGCCTGCCATCTCAAGACGCTCATTGAGCTTGCTGGTCAAGACCTCATTGATTTCCGCGCTGCCATCACGTAATGTCACCTCATTACCGTCACCTTCCTCGTTGTCATAGGCATACATTCCTGCTACCTCGCGGAGTGCAGAGTCGCTCTGTATCGCCACAAAACGCTCGAACTTGTTCATGCGTGCCGAAGCACTGTTGAGTGTCTGTGCCGAAGCGGAGACATCAGTGTCTATGTCGAATATCGCCTTGTATGTATCTTTCAGTCGCCATACGACGACTAGACCGATAAGAACAGGATTACCAGCCTTGTCATTGACCTTTATTGGTTCTGCATTAAGGTTACGTGCACGGAGGCTGACGTTCTTCACACTCATGAACGGATTGAGCCAGTAGTAGCCATTCTGACGGAATGTGCCGACATACTTGCCGAAGAATGTCATCACCTTTGCTTCGTTTGGCTCAAGCAGCGAGAAGCCGCAAGAGCATATTATGGAGACTATGAACAGTATACCTCCCAGCACGAACCACAAAGCGCATGGCTCGTCTGCATCTGCATTGACTATGCCTTTGACTATGGCATACACCGTAATACACCATAGTACCAAGGCTATGGCAATCATGAGGAAACCGTTGAGATAACCTCCCTTGAACTCAAACTCACCTGACTGTTTCATATTTTGCATAATAATTTTGTTTTATCATATTGGTTTTGACATTTACAGACTTCACATAACGCTGTCATTTCATGGCATTTACAAAATGTTCTGCAACCTGCCGAAGCAGATGACGGCGTGTATTGCCTCCGAAAATGCTGTGGTTGCGGTTGGTATAGAGCAGTTCGCGGAAATCCTTGTCTGCCTGCACAAGAGCTTCGGCATACTCGTATGAGTTCTGCGGATGGACATTATCATCGGCTGTGCCATGGCAGAGCAACAGTTTTCCATGCAACTTCGATGCGCGCGAAATAGGATTCTCCGCATATCCGGAAGGATTTTCCCTTGGTGTACGCATGAAACGCTCCGTATATACGGAGTCATAGTATTTCCAGTTTGTTGGCGGAGCAATGGCGACACCGGCATAGAACATTTCCCTACCCTCGCTCATGGACATAAGGGTATTGAAGCCTCCGTAAGACCAGCCCCATATTCCGATATGGTCGGCATCAACATAATCCTGCTTTGCCAGCCACATGGCGGCCTCGACCTGGTCTTTGGACTCAAGGACACCGAGATTCAAATAAGTGCACTTTTCAAACTCAGCACCCCGGCAACCGGTGCCACGGCCATCAACCGTTACAACGATAAAGCCCAAAGAACAGAGATAAGCATCGTATATAGCGCCTTCACCCATGGAGCCAAGTCGCCATGAGTCAAGCACCTGCTGTGACGACGGACCGGAATACTGGTGCATTATGACAGGACACTTACGTGAACCACTGTCCGTTGGACGCATCATCCAGCCGTTGAGCACTATACCCTCAGAAGTAGTAAAGGAGAATAGTTCCTTCTTCGGCATGTCATATTGCGCCAGTGTGTCACGAAGAGCCTTATTGTCAAGTATCGTGGAGAGGACATTTCCCTTGTTTGTATTGGATGTACAGACATAAGGTGTATTGCGGTCGCTCCAGGTATTGAAGTAATATTTCATCGTGGCAGAGAATGTCGCACTATTCGTTCCGTCAAGTTTTGAGAGTTTCTCTATCTTGCCATTACGATGCGCAACATAGATATGGCGTGTCATAGGCGTAGGAGCAGCCTGATAGTATATGTCGCCGGTCTTCCTGTCAACGCCATAGACTGCTGTAACATCCATCTTCTCCGGACAGACTTCCTGCAACAGCCTGCCATCCATTGCATAACGGTAGATATGACGATAGTTGTCCCTATCTGAAATCATTACAAACCCATTGTCGGTGAGTACGAAATCGTATGCGACCTCAGGGACATACTTGTCCGCCTCCTCTGTCATAATCAGCTTAGCCTCAGACGTAACAGGGTTCGTCGCATAGACACACATCTTGTCTTGATGACGGTTGAGGGTGACAAACATAACATTGGATGCGCTCGTGGTCTGGAACAGACGGCATATATATCCGTCAGCGTCCAGCGGGACATTCAGCTGTCTTGATTTTCCTGACCTTGTATCATAGCTCCATGCAGTGACCTTCGCATTGTCATAACCTGCCTTAGGATATTTGTAAGAATAACATCCAGGATAGTCAGAATATTCTTCTTTCGCACCATTCAATCCCTTATAAAGCTGGATATCAAAGGTCTTGACATCAGACTCGTCATATTTTATCCAACATAGCTGACTGCCGTCTGCATTGAAGCAAAGGGAACATGACAGACCGAATTCCTCTTCGTTCACCCAATCAGGTATACCGTTAATCACCTCATTGCGCTTTCCGTCAAATGTCACCTGCATCTCTACAGCATCATCAACCGTAAAGAGATAGATGTTGTTTTCACGGACATAAGCTATCTTACATCCGTCATTGCTCCATACCGGAGACTGGCAAGGCCGTGAGGACAAGGCCGACAAGGTGTTTGTCTTCATATCATATACATACCATACAGCCGTAAAGGAGCGGCGGTATATATACTTAACGTCTGTAGCTATCAGCATTTTCCTGCCATCAGGAGACATGATAAACGCTTCCGCTCCCTTGATTGCACAGCCTTTTGCCGTCGCATAATCAAACAGCACTCCATCTTGCCTACCATTCTTGAAACAGTAAGACAGAACTTTCCCGTCAGACAAGCAAGCATAACGTTCACCGTCAATCAACGGAGTTACAGACATCTGACGCTCTGCACGGAACTTCCTGCCGACAGCGTCTTCAAGAGTAAAAGGCGTACCGGCAAATGCCGACACGCCAATCATCATAAGTAGTGATAAAACTATTTTCTTCATTGTTCAAGTATTTTTCTCAAGGTATAGTCTGGATGCTTCTTATGGAACTCCTCGAACCTATGTACATCTGGAGTATCAAAGAATGACTTCCCAAGAGCCTTGTTGGCAACATACATGACTTTTCCTATATGCGCATCCCGGACTTTCTGTGGCGATGTCTCAAAGTTATCCAGTGGATACAGAGATATCAGATAGAACAACAGGCAATCAGGCACGATATTCTCACGCGTCATCCCCTTTGTCTGTGAAGGTGTATAATACTTCTTGTAAACAGAATAATCAACACCAAGATACTTATCAAGACATATACCTATATTATTGTCTCCTATGATTATACTTTGACCAAGCGCACCTATCTGAGTATATACCTTCGGAATCTCAAGCTCTGGAATCTCCTCATGCAGGAAAGCAAAAGCCGACGACATCTCTTCCTTGATATCGTCCATCATGGCATACTGCTTCCCGACCTCGGAGATTATATTTTGAAGCGTAGGATCCTGATAGAATTTAAGAAGGCGCTCGTTGATATCCTCCTGGTCTACATTACCTATCTCCAGCATATTCTCTATCAGTGTACGAGTCTCCATCGGATACAGCGTGTTCATCTGCTGAAGAGCGGAATAGTCCCCAGTCGTAAGAAACCTGCTCTGTACGCGGTCATAACGCTCTATACGCAATTCTTCTGCAGCATTGGCATCCGGCCAAAGATTCAGCTGGCATCCGAGAATGGATGTCAGGCAATATATACACACTAATATGTACGAGATTTTCTTCAAACTAATATCTTTCTGAATTTTTGCACAAAATTATACAATTTTATCTATATAACCAAGTTTTTTGGTGAAAATTTCAAAAATCATTGCAAAGTTTTTATAATTTTACACTTGATATGTCCACCAGATTATTAACAATGGCATAAATTGTCAGTCCTGCCGGCGAATGAATCTGCAGTTTCTTTGCAATATTTCTACGGTGTGTTATCACTGTGTTGGTAGATATGCACAGATGGTCTGCAATCTCTTTATTGGACATTCCCTGGACAAGAGCAACGACAACATCCCTCTCACGTGCAGACAGTCCATCCTGGCTCTTGTTCTGATGAAGCATTCTGGATATCTTAACCGACACATCGTTCTGGCGCATCTTATTCTCAAGATGTCGTATGGCTGGGATGAAGATACGCTCCTCCACCTCAGTGTGCTGTATGAGCCACTCCTCATTGTTGAATATGTCATGAAGTGCCGCAAGCAGAAGATTATTCCCCATACCATCCGACGGAAGATACTTGATTATGATATTCTTCAATTCACGCAACTTCTGCTCCGCATGGTCATGATTACGCAAATACACATCAATCGAATATGTAGAAGAAGATTTTCCCTCCAGCAGTTGTTCCACATAGGGAAACACCTCCTTCTCCTCGTATTTCATGTGCTGATGGATGGAAAGAGCGTATTCATCGTATATCTTCAGTATCAGACCAGCAAGGCCGTCACGTTCGTCAAGAGCCTGCGTCAGTTCCTTACGGATAAACGGCAACTGAAAGTCAAGATAATACCTGTGACACGAACGAAGATAGCTCAGAAGCGTGTCCACAGACAATTTGCTTACATCATCTATTTCCTTGAATCCGTTTATCGAAAAGTTAACAAGAGCCAGAAATGTATAGGTATCAACACCTTGCTCTTCGCAGACCTCGGCAACTGTCTTGTCTCCAAAACCCAGGTTTATGCCAAAGCGGCCTAACGACTGCAAGATGTTGTAATTATCTCCTATAAGCGTAATCATCTGGTCATACGCCTCGTATATCTTATGCGTCTTCATATCTATAAAGCAATTTCAGCAAAGAAAACAGGGGATAGCTATCCTTACCCTATTCTGCTGTCAGCTCCACGACTTCATCTCCGACACGTGCAGGCTCATGGGCACTGACAAAATCAAGAAGGAGCTTGAGGGCTTCCATAACAGCCTTGCCTATATTCTCGTCACGTCCCTCATCGTCCGTAAGCTGGAGAGTAATCTGCTCATCCTTGTTTCCGCAAGCTATCCATATCGTGCCGACAGGGATATCTCCCTCACTGCCTGGACCGGCAAAGCCTGTTGAAGCAACGGCGTAGTCTACACCGAGAGCATTGATAGCACCGACAACCATCTGCCTTGCCACTTCCTCGCAGACTGCCGTCTTCTCATCTATAATGTCAGCATCAACACCAAGCACATTGACCTTAACATCATCCCAATAGCTTACGACACCACCCTTGAAATAGTTTGACGCGCCAGGGACCATTGTTATGGCACTTGCTATGCCGCCAGCTGTGCAGCTCTCTGCTGTACCTACTGTCTTATCTGACTCATAAAGCAAAGAAAGCAGTTCCTTACTAAGTACCTTATTTCCAAATTCCATAATGTTTCTACATCCACATCCCGCCGCCAGACGCTACACAGGCGACAGGACTTCACCTCAGGATGTGATGAGGGTTTAGTTTTGTTTATATTTATTGCCAAGCCCGTCTTCATTTCCACAAGTGTAGCGACTCATGAGAAGGAATCTCCAGGCCAAGCCTCTTACTTTAATGTCACTTTAGAGAAAGCCGGAGCGTCTATCGGACAGAATTCGTTGTCCTTATACTTATATGTACCTACAATGCCTATCATAGCAGCATTGTCCGTAGTATAACTGAATTTCGGTATATACACCGTCCAGCCAAAACGCTTGGCATAGTCATGGAATGCGTTCCGCAATCCATTATTTGCCGATACACCGCCAGCCACGGCAACATGCTTGATGCCCGTTGTCTTTGCGGCAAGCTTCAGTTTCTTCATAAGTATGTCCACAATAGTCCATTCCAGAGATGCCGCAAGATCTTCTTTATGATGCTCTATGAACTCTGCGTCCTCTGCAACCCACTTGCGCAGATTATATAGGAAAGAGGTCTTCAGCCCTGAGAAGCTGTAGTCCATCCCTGGTATATGCGGCTCTGCAAACTGGTAAGCCTTAGGATTGCCTTGGCGCGCAAGGCGGTCTATGATAGGTCCTCCAGGGTATCCCAGTCCCATGACCTTGGAACATTTGTCTATCGCCTCCCCAGCAGCATCGTCTATCGTCTGGCCGAGTATCTCCATGTCGTTATAAGCATTCACCTTGACAATCTGCGAATTGCCGCCGCTGACGAGAAGACACAGGAAAGGGAACGGAGGCTGACTCTCATCATCATCGTCCTCCTTGATAAAATGAGCCATGACATGTCCCTGCAGATGATTGACATCAATGAGAGGGATGCCAAGGGCGCGGGCCATGCCTTTCGCGAAGTTTACTCCCACGAGCAACGAGCCCATAAGACCCGGGCCACGGGTGAAAGCTATAGCCGAGAGATTTTCCTTCCCCACTCCCGCACGCTTGAGCGCGGCATCGACGACAGGGACGACATTCTGCTGATGGGCGCGGGACGCCAGTTCCGGCACAACACCGCCGTATTCCTCATGGACAGCCTGCGAAGCTGTCACGTTGCTCAGCAATACACCGTCACGCAACACCGCAGCCGACGTATCATCACAAGAAGACTCTATCGCTAAAATGAATATCGGTCTTTTCTCCATTCATTCCTTCTTTTAAATATCAATATTCTAATAAGACAAAACCTCCAGTCCTGTCTCCGTCATGAGCAGAGTGTGTTCCCACTGTGCAGACGGAAGTTCGTCCTCGGAAATGACCTCCCAGCCGAACGGATCGTCAGCATCGACGAACACCTTATATGTTCCCATGTTTATCATCGGTTCTATGGTAAACACCATGCCCGGCACGAGGAGCATCCCCGCCCCCTTCTTGCCATAATGAGGGATGTCCGGATCCTCATGGAACTGAAGTCCGACACCATGTCCGCAAAGGTCACGGACTACACCGTAATGATATTTATGTGCATGTTTCTGTATAGCATTGCCTATATCCCCTACAAAACAATAAGGCTTGGCAGCCTCCATGCCTATCTCAAGACACTCCTTTGCCACACGGACAAGCTGCTCACACTCAGGAGACGTCTTCCCTCCGACAATGAACATGCGTGACGCATCAGCATAATAACCGTCAAGAATAGTAGTAAAGTCAACATTGACTATATCCCCTTCATGCAGTATCTGGTTTGGCTTCGGTATTCCGTGGCACACACACTCGTTGACACTGACGCATACGGATTTGGGGAAGCCCTCATAGCCCAGACAAGCAGGAACGGCGTTATGTTCCTTACAATAGGCCATACATATATCGTCTATCTCCTGTGTGGACATGCCCGGACGGATAGCCGCCGCCACAGCGTCAAGCACACCTGTATTGACAACACCGGCACGGCGTATGCCCTCTATCTGTTCCGGAGTCTTTATTAGGTCACGGCTCGGGACATTCTTCGAGCGGTTCTGCCAGTAAAGTATCTGCTTATCCATCTCCGTAAGTTCCTGTCCCGGGACAATGGACCATCTGTGTTTCTTGTTTGACATAAACTGAATTACCTGTATATATTGGTGAAAACAACAAAGAGACTTAAGCAGTGTGCCTAAGTCTCTTTGTTGTGTCGGGGTACCAGGATTCGAACCTGGGACCCCCTGCTCCCAAAGCAGGTGCGCTAACCGGACTGCGCTACACCCCGAATGGTTTGTTTTTGCAAGTTCAGAACTCATTTCCGAATTGCGAGTGCAAAGGTACTACTATTTCCCGAACCTTGCAAATTATCGAACGTTTTTTTTTTGAAAACCCCAATTCTATAGATATAAATCAAGGATTCTCAACAATACACCATATATTATAACGCACTATCCCTAATTTGTCGCCTGTCGGGCACTTCAGGTTTTTCCGTCGTTTTTCTGGCACTTGCACAACTTTTTACCGCATCACCCAACAGAGAAACACATTTGAGCTGCCATGTTTACACTACAAAAAAATGCAAATGCAGCGAAATATGCTTTCACCGCATTTGCATTATCAAGCAAACAAAGCACCCGTATAAGGTGTTTGTCTTATTTTATGACACCTTGCTCTACAAATATCTGCTTCAGTATCTCTACCGAGCGGTCCACCTGCTCCTTTGTATGTGTCGCCATCAGGGCATATCTCACCAGTGTGTCTGTAGGAGCGCAAGCCGGAGGCACGACAGGATTGATGAACACGCCACGCTCGAAAGCAAGCGCCGTGATGAGGAATGTCTTGTCCACATCGCGCACGTAAAGCGGTATTATAGGTGACTCCGTATCACCAATCTCAAAACCTTCCTCCTTGAAACGCTTGAGGGCATAGTTCGTCACATCCCACAGCTGCTCTATTATCTGCGGCTCTTCCTTCAGAATATCAAGCGCCTTCTGTGCGGCAGCCGTCGCTGCAGGAGTATTTGAGGCTGAGAATATATAGGTACGCGCATTGTGGCGGAGGAAGTTTATCGTATCCCAATCGCCGGCAATGAAACCGCCGATAGAAGCGAGAGACTTGGAGAATGTACCCATGATGAGATCCACCTCATCGGTAAGTCCGAAATGATCACAGACACCACGCCCGTTCTTACCGAACACACCAAGACCGTGCGCCTCATCTACCATGATGGAGCAGTTGTACTTATGCTTCAGCTCGACTATCGCCGGAAGATTGGCAAGGTCGCCCTCCATGGAGAAGACACCGTCAACGACAATCAGCTTCACCGCCTCGTAAGGAAGTCTCTTGAGGACATTCTCAAGGTCTTCCATGTCGTTATGCTTGTATTTCAGCTGCTTGGCGAAGCTCAATCTGCGGCCGTCCACGATAGAAGCGTGGTCGCGGTCGTCACAGATGATATAATCTTCACGTCCGCAGACCATAGCTACAACACCTGCATTCACAGAGAATCCCGTAGAAAAACACAGAGCATCGTCTTTATGCACGAACTCCGCGAGATCCTTCTCGAGCTTCACGTGTATGTCAAGCGTACCGTTGAGGAAACGGCTGCCGGCACATCCTGTGCCATACTTGTCTATCGCATCCTTTGCCGCCTCACAGATTCGGTTGTCACCAACAAGACCTGTATATGCATTCGAGCCGAACATTAGCACCTTATGGCCTCCCATTTCCACCTCTGTACCCTGTCTGCCGAGAATCTCACGGAAATAAGGATACACACCTGCCTCCATAAACTTCTGTGGCAGGCGATAACTCTTGAATTTTTCTGATAATTGTCCCATTATTATATAGGTATACTTTCGTATAATATAAATTT
>JAIDEM010000083.1 GCA_029054825.1 Prevotella sp.
CCTCTATTTTGACGTGATGAATGTTGACCCGAAAGACCCAAAGATGCCGGGCAGAGACCGCTTCGTGCTTTCAAAGGGTCATTGCGTTGAGGCTCTTTACAGTGTGCTTGAGGCAAAAGGATTCATCACAAAGGAGCTTTCCGACACTCTCGGCCAATTCAAGTCTGTACTGTCCGGCCACCCTACAGTCGAGGTTCCGGGCATAGAAGTCAACTCTGGAGCGCTTGGCCACGGTCTCCCTATAGGCGTAGGAATGGCAATAGCTGCGAAGATGGACAAGCAGACGTGGCGCACTTATGTCATGATGGGTGACGGAGAACAGGGTGAGGGTTCTATATATGAGGCGGCTATGGCTGGCTCAAACTACAAGCTCGACAACCTTGTCGCAATCATCGACCGCAACCATCTCCAGATTTCCGGCAATACAGAGGATGTGATGAAGATTGACTCTGTGAAGGAACGCTGGACAGCTTTCGGATGGGATGTAATCGAAATAAACGGAGACTCCTGCGAGGAGATTCTCGATGCTTTCCACTCCATAGATTATAATAACGGCAAGCCTCACCTTATCATCTCCCATACGACAAAGGGATATGGCATCTCTTATATGGAGAATGTGGCGAAGTGGCATCACGGCATGCCTAATCAGGAGCAGTATGAACAGGCTATCAGCGAGATAAGTGCCCGTATCGAAAGCCTGAAATAAACATCCCCGGGACTCGAAAACTGTCGCTCGAATATTTTATCCTGTCCGTTTCACTCCCGGAAACTGTCGCTCGGACCGTTGTTACCTGCCATGATGCTTCATGAAATGCAGGAGATGGCAGGATAAATGCCGACAGGATATGAAAAGGGAAATATCCTTTCCTGTCCCTATCCGTTAACCCTTAACCTAAAAAAGAAAAGAAATGATTGCTTGTAGAAAGAGCTTTACCGACGAACTGCTTCGCCTCGGTAAGCAAGACAAAGATATTATCGCCGTGACAAGTGATGCTCGCGGCTCAGTGACATTGGGTGATTTTGCCAATGAACTTCCAGAACAGTTTGTGGAATGCGGTATCGCAGAGCAGGACGCCGTGGGCATCTCCGCAGGACTTGCACACTCAGGAAAGAAGGTGTTCTGCTGCGGACCGGCATGTTTCTATGTCGCACGCTCCCTGGAGCAGGTAAAGGTAGACCTCGCTTATTCGCAGAATCCTGTGACAATCCTCGGCGTTTCTGGTGGTATAGCTTACGGTGCACTTGGTGCGACACACCATTCTCTCCATGACATCGCCGCCCTCCGCACATTCCCAGGTATGTCGGTGTTCCTTCCTGCTGACGCCCAGCAGACAAAAGTCCTCGTGGGTAAGCTCGTGGATTATAACCAGGCAGCCTATGTACGTGTAGGCCGTGCTGCCGTACCGGAGGTGTATCCTGAGACAATGACTGACTTCGAGATAGGCAAGGCGACACAGATTCATGACGGTGACGACCTCACAATCATCGCTGTCGGCGAACCTGTATGGCATGCTCTTGAGGCGGCGAAGCGTCTTGAAGCGGACGGTATCCACGCCCGTGTCATAGACATGTCGCTTGCCATCAAGCCTTGTGACCGTGACGCCGTAATCAAGGCTGCACGCGAGACGGGCCGTATCATCACCGTTGAGGAACACTCCCGCTACGGAGGCCTCGGAGGTCTTGTGGCAGAGATTGTGTGTGAGGAAGTCCCTGGCACAGAGATGACAATACTCGGCATCCCTGACGAGAACGCCGTGCACGGCACCGACAAGGAGATACGCCATTATTACGGACTCGATGCCGACGGCATCTATGCAGCAGCAAAAGAATGATTATCTCCATAGACCAGAGCACTTCGGCTACAAAAGCCCTGCTCTTTGACGACAACTGCACGCTCCTGAAGCAGGTTGGCATACCGCATCAGCAGCACTATCCTCAGCCGGGATGGGTGGAGCATGATGCAGAGGAGATTTGGCAGAATACCATCAAGGCCATGAAGGAGGCTCTCGCCGTGCTCAAGGATACGGGCTGCGAGGGAGGGTCTCTCAGCATCGCCATAACCAACCAGCGCGAGACCGTCGTGGTATGGGAGCGCGAGACCGGCAGAACTGTCTATAACGCTGTCGTATGGCAGTGTATGAGAGGACAGCAGATTTGCGAGGAACTGAAGGCAAAGGGCTATGGCGAGATGGTAAAGGAGAAATCCGGACTGCTTATCGACCCGTATTTCGCAGGTTCTGGAGCAAAATGGATTCTTGATAATGTAGAGGGAGCGCGTCCCATGGCTGAGGCAGGCAAGCTGTGTTTCGGCACTATCGATTCCTGGCTCGTATATAAACTGACGGGAGGAAAGGTACATGCGACGGACTATACCAACGCTTCACGCACGATGCTCTTCAATGTGCACACCCTCGACTGGGACGATGAACTGCTGGATATGCTGACTGTGCCACGCTCGATGATGCCTGCGCCTCTCCCTTGCGATGCCGTTTATGGCGAGGTCTGTGACGATGTCCTTGCTATGCTCGGATATAATGCAGGCTCGGTGAAGATTGCTGGAATCCTCGGCGACAGCCATGGCGCGCTCAGCGGACAGATGTGCTTCGCCGAAGGCTTCGGTAAGGCTACATACGGCACAGGCTCTTCTGTCATGGTGAATATCGGGGAGCACTGCGCTCCTGCACCTGACGGCCTCGTGACATCGGTCGGGTTCTCAGCTCTCGGCAAGACATTCTATGCCTTCGAGGGTAACATCCATTGCACAGGTGCCACACTCAACTGGCTCCGTGACCAGCTCCAGCTCATCAACGGACCTCATGAGGTTGAGGCTATGGCGACATCTGTCCCTGACAACGGTGGCGTATATTTCGTTCCGGCATTCTCAGGTCTCGGTGCACCATGGTGGAACGCTGATGCAAAGGCCTGCATCTCCGGTCTGTCCCTCGCCTCAACGAAGGCTCATGTGGTACGCGCGGCGCTCGAAAGTATAGCATATCAGGTGACAGACCTTATCAAGACGATGACAGACAAGGCAGGGATAAACCTGAAGGAAATACGTGTTGACGGCGGACCTACAAAGAATAAGTTCCTCATGCAGATGCAGTCAGACCTGCTCCAAGTGCCTGTCGTGCGCTCGGAGGTAGAGGACGCTTCCGCCTTCGGAGCACTTGTCATGAACCGTTTTGCCCTCGGCGTGTGGAAAACCTTTGACGAAGCACAGCAGGCATGGACAGCTCTCGACTCCACACTCCCTGCACATACCGAGGCAGATATGGCACCGGCGTATGCAGGATGGCAGAAGGCTGTGAGGAGTCTGGTCGTTTAGTCGTTTGGTGGTTTGGTTGTTTAGTTATATGTCTATTCGCCTGCCAGCCAATCAGACCACTAAACTGTCAAACCGTCAAACCGCCAAACTGTATAAAACCGACCACTAAACCACTAACAACTAAACAACCCAAAAATCATGTATCACCCAGCTAAACCAGGTAAGGAGACTTTTGGTCTCATCATAGGCACACGCGCCTATTTCAATTATGAGCTTGCCATAGACGTGCGCAACACTCTTATCAACGAACTCACTAATGCAGGTTACGGCTTCGTGCTCCTGGACGAGGACGAGACAGTGACGGCAGGTGCCATGGAGACAGTGGAGGACGGCAAGAAGTGTGCCGAGCTTTTCCGCAAGCACCGCGACGAGATCGACGGAATCATCGTGTCTCTTCCAAACTTCGGCTTTGAGATAGGAATCATCAATGCCATCTCCCGTGCAGAGCTTAATGTGCCAGTGCTTGTGCAGGCATGTGACGACGAAAACGACAAGGTTGACCTTGACCATCGCCGCGACTCTTTCTGCGGAAAGATTTCCGTCTGCAACAATCTTTATCAGTATGGCATCCCGTTTACGGATACCACGCTCCACACATACTCCATCAACTCTCCTCTGATGATGCAGGACGTCAACAGGTTTGCCGCCGTGTGCCGTGTAGTCAAGAAACTCACACACTGCCGTGTAGGCCAGATAGGCACCCGTCCTCTCGGCTTCAACACTTGCCGTGCGTCAGAGAAACTGTTGCAGGCCTCCGGCATCACCGTTGTCCCTGTAGACCTTTCTGAAATACTCTACAATGCAGAGCGCATAGACGACAACGACCCTAAGCTCATAGAGAAGATGGCTGCCGTACGCGGATATGCTACAGTGCCTGAGGCTTACGATGACAAGGTAAAGACACAGGCGAAGTTCGGTGTTGCTGTGGAGAATTGGATAGAGGCTAACGAGGTTGACTGTGTGGCAATGCAGTGCTGGGACTCACTTGAGGTAAACTACGGCTGTGCCGCCTGTGTCACGATGTCTATGCTCAGCGAGAAGGGCATCCCTTGCGCCTGCGAGACAGACCTTGCCGGTGCTGTGGCAATGTATGCCCTGCATCTCGCTTCAGAGCTTGCTCCTGCTCTTGCAGACTGGAACAACAACTTTGCAGAAGACCGTGAGAAGTGTGTTGTGACACACTGCGGCAACTTTCCTAAATCGTTCATCCGTAACGAGATAAAGCTCGGGCCTCTCGGCGTCCTCGGACGTACGCTCGGCAAGGTGCGCACCTTCGGTGCCGTCTACGGCAAGTGTACAGAAGGTGAGTTTACATACTTCCGCATCTCTACCGATGACACCCTCGGCTGCATCAAGGCATACCTCGGCAAGGGTGAGATGACCAATGACCCTTACGGTATGGACGGCTGTATAGCAGTGACTAAGGTACCTAATCTCCAGGGGCTCATGAAGTTCATCTGCAAGAACGGCTTCGAGCACCATGTCGCGATGGTCCGCACCGATGTAGTCGATATCCTCCGCGAGGCCATCGAGACATATCTCGGATGGGACCTCTATGTACACGAGTAATATAAGCTGTCTGCGATGAAATTCATTTCATGGAATGTAAACGGTCTGCGTGCTTGCGTAGGGAAAGATTTCGAGAAATCTTTCCTTGCGCTCGACGCAGACTTTTTCTGTCTTCAGGAGACAAAGATGCAGGCTGGGCAGCTGGATTTGCAGTTTCCCGGATACCGTTCCTACTGGAACTATGCTGACAAGAAAGGCTATTCCGGCACAGCCATCTATGCTAAGCGTGAGCCCCTCGCCGTGATGTACGGCATGTCTCCCGTGCTCGGTGCCGATGCTGATGTCCACGACCATGAAGGACGCGTCATCACCCTTGAGTTCGACACTTTCTATCTCGTCACCGTCTATGTCCCCAATGCGCAGGACGGGCTTCGCCGCCTTGACTACCGTATGCAGTGGGAAGACGATTTTCTCCGCTACATCAAGACCCTTGACTCGCAGAAACCTGTCATTTTCTGTGGCGACCTCAATGTCGCGCACGAAGATATTGACCTGAAAAATCCGAAGACAAACCACAAGAATCCAGGCTTTACCGATGAAGAGCGCGGCAAGTTCTCTGCTCTGCTGGCCGACGGATTCACGGATACCTTCCGCGCCCTACACCCCACGGAACAGATATTCTCATGGTGGTCATACCGTTTTCATGCCCGCGAGAAGAACGTGGGCTGGCGCATAGACTATTTCGTAGTCTCGGAGCGCCTCATGCCGCAGGTGGAAAGCGCGGCAATCCATACCGATATTCTCGGCAGCGACCATTGCCCCGTAGAACTTGTGGCTACGGTTTGATGCATACGGTCATGCGGTTTTACGCTCTTGTGGTTATACGGTTATATGGAGATTACTCTTCCTGTAACCTTAACCTATAACTCATAACTCACAACAGCCCCAGCGACCGCATAAGCATATAAGTGCTTTTGCAGTATAAGAACATACGGAAATAAAGCGTGGAATGACAGTTATGTTACAGTAGATATACGTTGCACATTCTGGAGGGTGACCCTTTGCCGTGTGGAATGTGACGTTTGACAGGATGAAAGGTAACCTTTTGGCATACAAAGGGTTACCTTTTGTTGTGTATTTTATAACACATTGAATATGTGTGTGTTATATATGAAGAACATGTTGGCTATGTAATGCCGTTCAGGCTATGGGTGCAATGCCAGTTCAGGCTGTCGGACTTGTATGCAGGATATGCTGTCCCGACAGCCGTTGGCATACAGACAAATATGTAATGTATAAAATAAAGTCCCGTCTCCACCATGGAGACGGGACTTTTTCTTTCATTAATCCAAAGAGTGTCCTTATGGAGGGAGATACCCTCACGAGGCAGTCTTTATCGACGGAGACCGAGAGCCTTGACAATGGCACGGTAGCGATTGATGTCGCGGTCGTAGAGGTAGTCAAGGAGAGCACGACGCTTGCCGACAAGCTTTGTCAGTGAGCGTGCTGTTCTGAAGTCCTTGTGGTTTGCCTTCAGGTGCTCTGTGAGGTGCTTGATGCGGTAAGAGAAGAGTGCTATCTGGCTCTCTGCAGAACCTGTGTCAGTAGCACCGTTTCCGAACTGTGTGAAGATTTCCGTCTTCTTTGTCTGATCTAAATACATGAATTCAGTGTGATTAATGGTTTGTTGAATTACGTTCTTCTGATGTTGCCGAGACCTTAATCGTAGTCCCGATACATCGTCGAATGCAGCATCTCTTAGTGAAAATGCGTTGCAAAATTACAACTTTTTCCGCTATCAGCAAAATATTTAATATATTTTTTGTAATTTTGCACCGAAAATCATTAACATGTAGGATAAAATCCGGCGTTTCCATGCGAGTCGGCAGTGTTATATGGGGATTTCCCCGGAGACTGTGGCGTGGCAGGGGATGCACGACGGAGAGGTTCTCCAGTGTGTTTTGCCGGAAAGACGTAAAAGAAAAAAGACGTAAGAATACTATGCAGGATATCAGGAATATCGCGATTATCGCGCATGTCGACCATGGCAAGACGACCTTGGTGGACAAGATGATGCTTGCGGGAAAGCTTTTCCGCGAAGGCCAGAACAATTCCGGCCAGGTGCTTGATGCCAACGACCTTGAGAGAGAGCGTGGCATAACGATTTTGTCAAAGAATGTCTCCATCAACTGGAAGGGGACGAAAATCAATATCATCGACACTCCGGGACACTCCGACTTCGGCGGCGAGGTGGAGCGTGTGCTGAATATGGCCGACGGCTGTATCCTTCTTGTCGATGCTTTCGAGGGACCTATGCCTCAGACGCGCTTCGTGTTGCAGAAGGCCTTGCAGATTGGTCTGAAGCCGATTGTTGTGGTCAATAAGGTAGACAAGCCCAACTGCCGTCCTGAGGAGGTCTACGAGATGGTATTCGACCTGATGTTCTCCCTCGATGCTACAGAGGAACAACTGGACTTCCCTGTAGTGTACGGCTCTGCCAAGAACGGCTGGATGGCGGAGGACTATAATGTCCCTACAGACAACATCGACTATCTTCTCGACAAGATTGTCGAGGTGATACCTGCTCCTACGGTGCTTGAGGGCACTCCGCAGATGCTCATCACATCGCTCGACTACTCCAGCTATACGGGCCGCATCGCCGTGGGACGTGTACACCGCGGCTCTCTGAAGGAGGGCATGAACGTCACCATTGCACATCGTGACGGCAGCATGGAGAAGACGCGTATCAAGGAGGTGCATGTCTTCGAGGGCATGGCGCATGTCAAGGCTGCGGAGGTGCAGAGCGGTGACATCTGTGCGATAATAGGACTGGAGAAGTTTGAGATAGGCGACACGATATGCGATTTTGAGTCTCCAGAGCCGATGGAGCCTATAGCCATTGACGAGCCTACGATGTCTATGCTCTTCACAATCAACGACTCGCCGTTCTTCGGCAAGGAAGGCAAGTTTGTCACCTCGCGCCATATCAACGACCGTCTTGAGAAGGAACTCGAGAAAAACCTCGCGCTGCGTGTGAAGCCTTTCGGCGACTCTACCGACAAGTGGATAGTCAGCGGTCGCGGTGTGCTCCATCTCTCGGTGCTCATAGAGACGATGCGCCGCGAGGGCTATGAGCTGCAGGTTGGTCAGCCTACGGTAATATACAAGGAAATAGACGGTGTGAGATGTGAACCTATAGAGGAACTTACCATAAACGTGCCTGATGAATTCTCTTCCAAGATGATAGACATGGTGACACGCCGCAAGGGCGAGATGACCTCCATGGAGGCGCAGGGAGAGCGCGTGAACATCGAGTTTGACATCCCTTCGCGCGGTATCATGGGACTCCGCACCAATGTCCTCACTGCATCGCAGGGTGAAGCCATAATGGCACACCGTTTCAAGAAATATGAACCGTACAAGGGCGATATACTCCGCCGTACAAATGGTTCGATGATTGCTCTCGAGACGGGAAATGCCTTCGCATATTCAATAGACAAACTGCAGGACAGAGGCAAGTTCTTCATAGACCCAGGCGAGGATGTTTACTACGGACAGGTTGTGGGCGAGCATGTCCATGACAATGATCTCGTGATAAATGTCACCAAGGCGAAGCAGCTTACCAATGTCCGTGCATCGGGTTCCGACGACAAGGCGCGCATCATCCCGAAGACGGTCCTGTCTCTTGAGGAGTGTCTTGAGTATATCAAGGCCGATGAGCTGGTGGAGGTAACCCCGAAATCCATGCGCATACGCAAGACGATACTTGACCATAACGAGCGCAAGAAGGCTAATAAGGAGTAAGATTATCATACGGACGGCGGATTGCTGGCAACTGTGTTGCGTAGTCCGCCGTTGTCGAATGTTTACAAAGGATACAATGAAACAGACCAACTACTACCTATTTGATTGGATGGACTTTGACGAGCATTTGTCAAAGGACGAGTCGCTGTGGAAGGCCTATACGTCTACTGATGTACAGGCTGTGGACGGCGATATACTCATCACCGTGCCTTATCAGAAGCAGGTGTTGCAGGAGGATATGCTCGCGGACACTGATGTGCCGCAAAGGATGTATACGTTGCGTCTACGTGCGTATGGCGATTCCATAGTGCGTATGTTCACATCCATGGTGGGCGACGAGATGAAGGATGGCGACAGCTATATGCTGGAGATAGACAAGACATTGGGACACAAAGCGCTGTCCGTGTCTTTCGCTGATGATGTATATACCGTAACCGATGCTGATGGCAGGACACGTGCAAGGATAGACATCACGCCGTATAAGACAGAGTGGTGGAGCGACCTGCAGCCTGGACCGCAGCCTACGATACATCTCACGATATACCCTGACGGCAACCTCGCAAAGGGTGTGGAACTCAGCGACGACCATTTCTCTCCTCCGCGCTATGATGCCTTGCCTATCGGCTTCTGCCTTACGGACGGTCAGCCCGACCGTGCTACAGTCTCTTTCAAGTGTGAGGCAGACGAGTGCTTCGTGGGCACGGGTGAGCGTTTCCGCAAGATGGATCTCTCCGGCCAGACTTTCTACTTGAAGAACCAGGACGGGCAGGGTGTGAACAACAGACGTGCGTATAAGAATATCCCGTTCTATATGTCCAGCCGCATGTACGGTGTCTTCTACCATACGTCCGACTACTGCCGCCTGTCTCTTGCAGACCATTCTACACGCTCAGTGCAGTTCCGCAATGACCGTGCCACTATAGATACATTCATCATAGGTGGAGAGACGCCAGAGCGTATCCTCTTCCATTACCGTCAGCTTACGGGCTTCCCTCCGATGCTTCCGCTATGGTCGTTCGGTATATGGATGTCCCGCATGACATATTTCTCTGCCGACGAGGTGAACGAAATCTGCGACAGGCTCCGTGCAGAGCATTATCCTTGCGATGTCATCCATCTCGATACAGGATGGTTCCGCACAGACTGGCTCTGCGAATGGAAGTTCAATCCTGAGCGTTTCCCTGACCCAGAGGGCTTCCTGAAGCGCCTTTCTGACAACGGATACAAAGTCTCTCTTTGGCAGTTGCCTTACGTCGCAAACGGTGCGGAGCAGATAGGGGAGGCAAAGAAGAACAAGTATATCTCTACTCCTGTTGGAGGATGGGAGAACGCTGCCGGTACTTCCGGCGCGTCAAACTTCTCTACGCTCGACTATGCAGGCACGATAGACTTCACGTCGGAGAAGGCTACAGAGTGGTACAAAGGACTGCTGAAGAATCTCCTCGATATGGGTGTCAAGTGCATAAAGACCGATTTCGGAGAGAATATCCACATGGATGCGACATACGAGTCCATGACTCCCGAGCAGTTGAACAACATATACTC
>JAIDEM010000084.1 GCA_029054825.1 Prevotella sp.
AGTGTGAGGAAGGGACATCAGAAGTGATAGAAAAAGCCATTAACCAACTTGACGAGTTCTTTGCCGGACAGCGCAAGAATTTTGATATACCATTGCTGTTCGCAGGCACAGACTTTCAGACAACAGTCTGGAACGAATTACTGAAAATACCATTCGGCAAGACTGTTTCCTACGGAGAGATGGCACGAAGCATCGGGATGCCTAAGGCTGTCCGTGCAGTAGCTAATGCAAACGGTGCGAACTCAATATCTATTTTTGCCCCCTGCCATCGCGTCATTGGCAGTGACCATTCACTGACAGGCTACGGTGGCGGACTGGACGCCAAACGAACATTATTGAAGTTGGAAGGAGTTATTTAAGCTACAAAGCAAACATATAAAGTTACAAATAAACTCCTATCAGTTGAGGTTACGTATCGCCCATTCCTTTGGGTAAAGATTGTTTGCACGATTACCGAGATTCTTTACGAATCCCAGTTTTAGACCATTATAAGTCACAGCAACATAACCTTTTGGAGTATCGTCTGACAATACGATTGCTTCACGATGGAGATATCTCAATGCATCTTCACGTGACAGTTCTACACAAGGATAAGCATTGTCCATTCCACCGATATATGACGGTGCAAGCAAAGCCTCTGCATGAGACGGAATGATATCCTTACCTTTCCGTTCACCCTTAGGAACTCCATCGTAAAGAATACGAAGACGCTTCAGTTGTTTCTCCACAGGTCTATGACAGCTCTGTGACTCTCCATGTTTACGCAACACACACATAAAAAGTCCCTCACTACGTGTGATACCTGGGATGAAACGGTACACAGGGGCATCAAAACTCCCAAGTAATGAGCCCGTTATATTCCATTCTTTACGTGTCTCTACAGGAAGTATATCCGCTCCAAGTTCTTCCATTATCCATCGGACATTTTCCTCATCTTCCTGAAGATTGAATGTACAGGTACTGTAAATAAGCAATCCACCAGGACGCAGGCAATGCCATATCTCTTCGACAATACTACGCTGAAGCTCTGCACACTTACGCACATTCTGCACACTCCATTCCTTTATAGCTCCCTCATCACGACGAAACAGTCCTTCACCAGAACACGGAACATCTGTCAATATGACATCCAGCATTATCTTTGAAGCCTGGAAGTCTTTAGCATAATTATTCGTTACATAGACATCATGGTGTCCCTGTTTCTGCATATTCTCCATGAGAATGTTGGCACGGCGACAATCCGGCTCATTACTTATAAGCAACGAGCCCTCAGGAAGTGCTGCACGCGCCAAAGTGGATTTTCCTCCTGGAGCAGCACAGAGGTCAAGCATACACACCGGTGTAAAGACATACTGTCGCAACACTTGGTCAAGAAACATGGAACCAGCTTCCTGCACATAATAAGCACCGGCATGAAGCAACGGGTCAAGCGTGAATTTCGGACGGTCCTTCAGCCAATAAGCATCCTTACACCATGGTACACTCTCCCCGTCAAACATATCCGACACTGGTTTAAAAGGATTATAACGCACACTGACAGGAGTCTCCTGACCAAAAGAGTCAAGAAACCTCTGCCAGCGTTCCTCACCGAAAAGACGGGATGTATATTCTATAAATTCCTTAGGAAAGTCCAATTCTTATCTTCTCTGTTGTATTTATGTCCACGCACTTGTCACCGATGTAAAGTTTTCCTCCTGTTACAGGGCTCTGTACGATAATCTCTTGTTGATTCATCTCCACATATATTGGGCCGAATGGTGTCGGCACACGTCCCTTCATCCACTCAAGTCCGCCAAGATGCGGACGACACTCCCATTCCTTATATCCAGGCTTGATAGGTTTTATGCCAAGATAATACTTTCCGAGGAGATAGACAGGAGATGCTCCCCACGCATGGCAGAGGCTTTTGCCGTAAGGACGCCCATACATCTGAAGATGCTGTGTGCCCTTCTCAGTCGGGACATATTTTTCCCAGAATGATGTAGCGCCTTCCTTCAGCATACCACCCCAATAGGACTTCATTTCTCCCATAACATAATCGTACATTCCCATCTGGCACAATGCCTCCAGCTCATAAAAACGCATATAAGGGGTAGTAATCGCCTCTACGTCAGGATTAAGCATCACATGCTCCATGATATCTTTACTACGCTGTACATCAGCATATCCGAAGAGAATGGCAAACATGTTCGGGAATTTCGTCACCATCTCGTTCAGCTGACCGTCCTCTATACTATGGAGGTAAGCCTTCCTGTCATCATCCCAGAAATGCCCATCGGTCTTCTCACGTACATCGTTATATAATACAGCATATTTCCCGGCATCCTCATCATCAAGCAACTCTGCACACACTTTCATTGTCTCAAGAGCCTTGGCAAGAAGTATCTGTTCGAAAGACATCACACCGCGCTTATGCATAGGGAAATCCACCCAATCCACAAAAATCCAGTCATCAGGCTGTCCTTCTGCAAGTCCTTCATCATCAAGCCTGTCAAGAACATAATCCATAAGTGTCTTCATACGCGGCCACATCTCACGTACGAAATCCACATCGGCTGTATATTCATAGTAATCGAGCACCGACTTGAACCAGTAGAAAGTATAGTCCATAATCGTGTTGACATGGGCGGTAACAGGATCTTTTCCGCGCAACTGACGTATAGTGCGCTTGACACACTCCGAATCAAAACGGAGATAATAGTTCATCAGATAAGACTGTATGGCATCGCCAGACCAAGTCCATCTGTCGCGCTTGATACCGTCCATCATGAACTCACGGGTGGTCAAGTCCATGGTATAGGCACCCACTTCCCATATCCTGTTCAACTCGGAATCCGAGCATTCAAATGCTCCGCTCTGCTCCAAATCCTGCTCAAGATACTCGTAGAATGCATATATGTCAAGTTTCTCGACATCTCCTGCACACTCGACATATACATAGCGGAAAGCCTTGCTGTCAAGGATGACTGGAGTGAAATCGTGGGTCTCGAACTTGTCAAGCGTCTCACAGAAATCCTTATCAAGTGCTTCTTCACGACTCTCACCATAATATATTTCGACAAGTCCCAAATCCTTGGCATTAGCCACAGATAGGAGTCCCATTGTCTCCTTGCCGAAATCGTAAAGGAAGCCCTCTCCCACCCTTTCCTTGCATACAGGCATCATGGGTTCTGTCGCTAACGCAAACTGCGAAGGCTTCTGTTCCTTCGTCCGGAAATACTTGCTTGTCGCTGCCGGGACATATATCCCGGAACCATGTGCTATACCGTTCTCGTCTATCCAAATCTTGTCTTCGTATGTCGCGAGCCAAGAGGAATCAGTTGTTATAGTCTTTCCCTTTATGTACAACGCCGGAGGAGTAGCCTGATTCCAGACCTTCAGATTGAGCTTGTGCTCCCCTGCCGGAACAGTAAATACCTCGGGCATACCAAACTGCAACTTACCGTCAAGCATTAGATTAAACTGTCCCTCGCAGAGTATTTCCACTTCCTCTGCCTCATCTATATTGACTGTTGTCGAGAACTCCACCGTAACATAGTGCGAATCCTGCTTCCAGAATGGAGGGAACATCGCGCCACGCTCTGTACGGCGGTTATTGAACTTGTTGCCAAGCCATATCTCAAAATCACCTGGATATGTTATCCACATAATATCACTTTTATAAATTCATGAACATTATACACCAAGTAGGCTATTGCTTTGCCTTCTTCGGCTTCTTTATCTGTATCTTAGCCCGCAGTCCAGCTATATCAAGCCCTTTCTTCACGCCGGCATTAGCCTTTACGGAATCATTCACCGCAGGACCGTTATTTTCCCATGTGTTACAAGGACCATTGGAGTTCTGCAGATATTTCTCCGCCGGAGTCCAGTTGTCCTGTACAGTGATGCCCGAAGAGCCCTCATCACAATAGAGATAGAACCAATGGTTAGGGTCATGCGCATAGATAGGATGATAGATATCATCCACGACGTTCTCAGTGATATAAGTCTTGATCTGTGAGCTCAAGGTATATATGCCAGCACAGTCATACATGTGCTTTGCATAATGATGTATATAATTGCGGTACACCTCATTGCCACGCATGCAGTTCACGCTCTGTGTCCATCCCCAACCGAGATTTACACCTGAATATGATACCTCACATATCTCATTGTGGGCAATGATGGTATTTGCCACATATCCGCAGTTTATGCCGAGCGTTCCCCAATCCTCGTTGGTTACATCACTGATATAGTTATTGGCTATCACAAGTCCGTCCACTACCACACGCCTGTCAAGCGGGTCATAAGGGAGATGTGTCTCGAATGCTGAAGGAGAGAAAGAGCCGGCTACTATGCCGCTGCCGGCAATATCAGTAAAGGTGCAGTTGCTTATCACGCCGCCATGCGTCCCTTCTTCATAGTCGACACCTGAAGAACCGAGATGTGTGAATGTACAGCCATCAAAGACTATATCATTGGAGCCACAGACTGTAACAGCTGATGCCGGACGTCCGAGGAACCCCTGATTGTCAAGTCCGTTATTACGGTCAGGACGGCGTGTCTGAGGCCTCAACTTGTAGCCTTCATACATGTACATTCCAGCCTGCAATGGGACATGACCGTCTGTTGTAGGACGCATCCATGTGCTGTAAGAGAATGTGATACCCTCAAAACGTACGTCATGGACAGGACGCTCAAGAGTTCCTTCCACCTCCACAAGGGTCTCGAGTGCAGGCACTATAGCCTGCGCGCCGCCATTAAGCATTGCTGCCGTCTCACCGTTGTGCGGATAGTAGTACAGCTTATGGCTGCGGACATCATGATACCACTCTCCAGGAGTATCAAGCAGAGCCTTCGCTCCTGTGAGATAGAATGCAGAGTTCAAGTTAAGCACCTTGCCATCCTCACGCGTAAAAGGCTTTGTATTGACCATCGGCGACGGCCAAGGGTGTTCAAACTGTATTGTCGACTCCGGCTGATGGAAACGTATCGCCGCACTGTCGCCCTGTATATTTATGTCCTTTATACGCAGGTTTGCCACACACCACATCTCATGAAGCACCATCTCCGCAGGCTGCACATACTGCCCGGCCTTCCCTGCATACTGGCGCGCCAAAGCCTTGACGGCAGCTGTCGCAGGGACATATATTATCTGATTAGGCTTATCGAGAGAGCGTATATGTGCCATATCCGAAAAATCCGCCACATCACGTGCGCGGACGGCCTTTTTGCCGTTGACATAAAACTGGCGGAAATCTATCAGATTGCCGTTAAACTCAGGAGTGTCAGCAACGAGCAACTTGCCCTCCTTACGCCATCCTGTGACAGCCACGCCTCCAGAGATGACAGCCCCGTCACCCTTTATCAATGTCGGAGAGTCAGGAGTGCCACTATCCTCCGGACGGACATACAGCGGTTCATACAGGTTATACGTTCCCTTTGCCACATGAATTGTCACGCCGCCTTTTACAGACGGGTCATTCAGACGGCGTAGGTTACGTGCCTGTCGCAATGCTATACGAAGACTTTTCAATGGTTTCCCAATGGAACCGTCATTAGCATCTGCTCCATTTGGAGCGACATATATATCTGCTGCAGAAGCGGAAATTGCCGTGGAGGCAAACACAGACAGCAATATCTTTCTCATAAACATTATCATATATATTCTTTATAACAGGCAAGCATCAGGCGTTACAGCCCGAACAACTTGCCTGTATATAGTTTTCATCTAAGAATCAGCGTGCCAACGGCATGAATATCGTGAAATCCTGAAGACCACGGTTACCATAAGCATAATGAGGAATGAGGCGAATCTTTATATCGCGCTCCTTTCGGCTCACCTCGCGATACAGAGTACCCTTCCAATCCGGTTCTTCCACATATCTTGCCGTGCCTTCAAGTGCCTTCATTCTTGATCCAGCTATCTCCATGTCGACAACAGAGAAGCTTATATCCATCGGAAGCACGATATTATCTATATCCACACTCGATACGCTCGGTGTCTTGCCTGAGCCTGGTGTCATATTCTGATTGCCGTCGATATCCATCTCCTCAAGGCAGTAGACCAGCGGACCGCGCTTCACGGCAACTTCGCCACGTGACTCCTCTACAAGAGGATTGCTCTCTATGAGCTTTGCCTTCATCTCCATATCAAGGACAATCCTGTCACCTTTCTTCCACTTGCGGTTGAGGGAGATGTATGAATTTGGAGCGACATCTACCTGCTGAGCCTCACCATTGACAGTGACTACGGCATTGTCACACCATCCCGGTACACGCAGATTGACGGTATTCAGACAGCCTTTGCCCACTGCATCGATTGTGAGCTCCACACGTCCGTCAAACGGATAGTCGGTCTTCTGCGACACTTTCAGTGCCTTTTTGCCAAGTGTAGTAGCAAGGTCGTTCTCGCCATAAAGCTGTACAAACAGGGCATCAGAGGCTACTGTATAGGCATATTCCTGTGCTTCGCATACGGTACGCAATGTATTCGGAGGACAGCAGAAGCAGGATATGAGCTTCTGGCGTTCACGGCTCCAGCGCAACTGATAAGGCAGTTTCTTCGAGAGGCGCATAGGATTGGTATACAGATATTTCGTTCCGTCGAGCGATATGCCTGTAAGTACGGAGTTGTAGAGACATGTCTCAACGATGTCCGCATACTTCGCATCGCCTGTAGTCTCAAGCATACGCCAGTTGAAGAGCATGTTTCCTATATTGGCACATGTCTCATTATGAGCAGTAGACTGAGGCAACTGGTACGGTCTGCCGAAAGCCTGATGAACCTGCTGCCAGTTTGCTGGCTTATAGTCTGTACCGTCAGGTGACACACCATTATACAATGCGCCGCAACCGCCAGTGATATACATCTTCCTGTTTATCTGGTCGTCCCAGATAGACGTAAGGTTCTTCATCAGCTGTGTCTCTCCTGTGAGGGAGTAAAGATCTGCCACACCGGCATAAAGATAATTGGCACGGACAGCATGCCCTATGGCATTGTACTGCTCACGGAACGCCTCGCGGTCCTGATTGTCATCCGTACCGTCAGGCTGACTGCCGCGTATGTCTATGAGTGTCTGCGCGAGGTCAAGGTATTTCTTGTCTCCTGTCTCGCGATACAACTCTGCCACAGCCATATAATGACTTGGACAGACAGCGCATTTTGCCAGCTCGTCTGGATTTGTCTTCGCAAAATTGATAAGGAAATCAGCAGCCTTGAGAGCCACATTATAGAAATTTGTCTTTCCTGTAGCACGCTTATGGATAAGGGCGGCATTGATAAGATGACCTATATTGTAGGTCTCGAAATTGAGCTTGTTGCCGAGAGCGCCGTCTGCGCCTGTACCCTGCGCCGTGCCCACGACAGTATTGTCCGCAGCCTCCTTGCGCTTCTTCTTGGCGTTGAGTTCTGCAATATTTACCTGGGTATGGATATATCCGTCCTCGCGCTGTGATGCAGCGACAAGAGAAATGAACTCGTCCATTATCTTGTCGAGCTCAGGATCCTTGGTCACGGCATACACTGCCGCAAGCGACTCACACCACTTGTACATGTCGCCATCATGGAAAGCGGGGCCATGGTGCTCACCTTCAATCTTTCCCGATGCCACGAGAAAGTTGTTCCAGCCTTTTCCCTCCTTGCTTTTCCATGTTTCAAACATCGAAGGAATCGAGTTGCGGTGGAAGACGTCGAAGCGTTCTTTCCAGAAGCCTCCTGTCCAGTGTGTCGCACCGAGAGGTGTGTTTACCATGACAGAGTGTGAGGCTGTGTGCATGTCTACAAGTCCGTTCTGCTGCGCCATCATAGGGATGGAGAGAGCTGTCGTAAAGGTCAATGTTGTCAGTATTCTTTTCATTATGTTAAGTTAGTTTGGCGTCCCGCATTACGGTGACGGCTCAGATTATGTCTATTATTTCTACTTTATTGCCACAGATACGGAAACGTATGTCCCTGTCTCTGAATGGCATGCCGTATATACGGCACGGGTCTTTATGGTAATGTGGTCTCGGGTCTTGGCTCAAGGCACCGGAAATCGTCCTTATGTCTGCCTCCGTGAGCATTCCATGCAGGCGTTCGGGAAACACTACGTCAAGCGGTTGCCACGCTGTCGCATCGACAAATCCCGAGCGTGCGTCAGGATAGGCATCGGCATAGGCTACATACGGCTTCACATCGTATATCGGCGTACCATCCATAAGGTCGGCGCCGAGCACTATAAGCCTGCCCTGCCGGACTTCCTTCAGGCGTACACAGGAGAGCCCAAGGTCATTGGGACGGAAAGGCGAGCGTGAGGCAAACACTCCGACACGCTCGTTTCCGCCAAGACGCGGCGGACGGACAAGAAGGCGTGACGATGCCGACACTTCCCGATTCTTGCCGTCACGGGTGTCTTTCTCTATATCTCCATTATATTCGCTGTTGCCGCTGAAGCCCCATATCAGCCATAGATAGTCGAAATCCTCTATACCGCGGACAGCGTCAGGATTGTCGTATGGCTTGCAGAAGACCACCTCTCCCTCGACATCCTTGACGACACCGCTCTGACGAGGTATACCGAACTTTGAAGTGAAAGGAGAACTGAAATATGCTATCGGATTGATTTCCATGATTTGGTTGATGGTTCTTTAGTCGTCTGGTTGTAGATTGATAGCCGGAATAGAAGCCATCAACTAAACAACTAAACGACAAAACCTTTACTCAGCCCTCGTATCCGTTAGGGTTGTTCTTCTGGAAATTCCATGAGTCACGGCACATATCCTCAATGCCGTACTGCGCTTCCCATCCGAGTTCTGCCTTTGCCTTCGCAGGATTACAGTAGCAGGTGGCGATATCTCCTGGACGACGCGGCTTGATGGCATACGGAACTTTCAGTCCGTTGGCCTCCTCGAAAGCCTTAACGACGTCAAGCACGGAATATCCGTGACCTGTACCGAGGTTGTATATGGCCAGTCCGCACTTGCGCTCTATAGCCGAGAGTGCAGCGACATGTCCTGCTGCCAAGTCGCAGACATGGATATAGTCACGGACGCCTGTACCGTCTGGCGTGTCATAGTCATTGCCGAAGACGCCAAGTTCCTTACGCATTCCGATGGCTGTCTGCGTGATATACGGCATCAGGTTGTTCGGTATACCGTTAGGATTCTCACCTATCATGCCTGACTTGTGTGCACCTATCGGATTGAAATAGCGCAGAAGGACTATATTCCATTCGTTGTCCGCCTTCTGCACGTCTATCATGACCTCCTCAAGCATGGACTTTGTCTGGCCGTAAGGATTCGTGCAATGTCCCTTAGGACACTCCTCCGTGATAGGAATGACAGCCGGGTCGCCATAGACAGTGGCAGAAGAAGAGAAGATAAGATTCTTGCATCCATGCTGACGCATCACATCCATAAGGGCAAAGGTCGCGTTCATGTTGTTCTCGTAATACTCCAAAGGCTTTGCCACAGACTCTCCCACGGCCTTCAGGCCTGCGAAATGGATGACTGCATCAAAGCGGTATGTCTCAAACACTTCCGCAAGTCCTTCGCGGTCACGGCAGTCGACTTTGTGAAACGAGATCTCTTTTCCTATGATTTTCTCAACACGACGAAGTGCCTCTTCTTTTGAATTCACGAGATTATCCACCACAACAACATCGTGGCCGGCCTTGTCAAGTTCTACAATAGTGTGAGTTCCTATGAATCCGGCACCACCGCACAAAAGAATCTTCATTTGATTTTAATATTTAATTATACATTAAAGATATATGCAAAGTTAAGAAAATCCTCGCACAATATATAGGCATGAATAACAGAATTACAAAAAATTAAGAAATTTTTGCTCATATCTGAGAGACATCGGCAAAGGCTTGGCTAAGTGAAAGATGAGAATATCTCATCATGCCACTGGCACAATGACAGCAAAGCTTTTCCGTTGCACACTCGTATCTATCTCCTGATGGGTTCTCACGCATGTCTCATATGCTCTGGATATACAACTTGCCAACTTTCCTTTTTTTATAGAAGTTCCCTCTTGCATTTCTCCAAACCAGCTGAAAGCCAAACCGTTCTGTCCGTAATATCAGTTATCTGAAGCAACTGTAACAATCAAATAAACCGCAACTGACATCTAATGTCTTTTTGAATAGAGACCTCTGTTTTCACCGTGACATACCACGCTCTTTGCAAAGGGTAACCCTTTACCTGGTGAAAGGTGACCCTTTATACAGTAAAAGGTGACCTTTCGTAATATGAAAGGTCACCTTTTTAACCGTGATGGCTCTTGGCTGGCTGTTTCAGGTCTCAGGTAAATCAATCAACCGAATGGCCGCACTACCGCCTGAGCGTCTAACCGCACAAGCCGTCCTGTCTCTCGATTATCCCCATGCCCTCGTCTACGGCCTGCATATTCAGAGGGATAAGTCCATGATAGCGTTCCGGAAGAGTCTTGTACAATGCTTTCTCCAGACCTTCAACGGTCACGACGGGAGCGACTTTCAGCAGGCCTCCAAGCACTATCATATTGAAGACCTTGGAGTTCTTCATCTCCGCCGCCTTGTCCATAGCGTCTATGCGGTATACAGAGATGTCTGTCCTTGTCGGTGGATTGAACACTCCCGAGCCGTCGTATATGATTATGCCGCCGGGCTTCACACGTGGCTGGAACTTGTCCAGCGACGGCTGGTTGAGCACGATGGCTATGTCGTAACTGCTCAATATAGGAGATGCGATATGCTCATCGGATATGACAACGGTGACATTGGCCGTACCGCCGCGCTGCTCCGGACCGTAGGCAGGCATCCATGTCACCTCCTTGCCCTCCATCAGTCCTGAGTAGGCAAGCGTCATCCCCATGGAGAGGACACCCTGACCGCCGAAACCTGATATTATTATTCCTGTCTTCATTTGGTTGTTTGGTGGTTTAGTGTTTTGGTTGTTTAGTTGGTTGGTCTGGTAGTTTTTGTGGCTGTTCGGCTGACAGTTCTTATTCTGGCTATTCCTGCTATATCGGCTATTCACCAACAACTAAACAACCAAAGTCCTGACTAAGCGGAAGCAGAGCCAAGCTTGCTTGGGCCATGCCGAGCGGAATGGACTTCGAGCGAAGCTCAAACCACCAAACCACGTTTTCTACGTTCTGTCCTTCAAGTCTCCTTTCGGGTAATACGGAAACATATTCTCTTTAAGCCATTCGTTGGCTTTCAGAGGCGACATCTTCCATCCGCTGCTGCATGTGGACACTATCTCTACCAAAGAGGAGCCCTTGCCTGCCATGGACGACTCAAATGCCTTGCGGATAGCGGCTTTCGCCTTGCGTATGGAGGCGACGGACTCCACGGACTGCCTGCTGACATAGCATGTCCCTTCGAGCGTCGCGGCTATCTCCGTGATACGCAGAGGATAGCCATGAATCTCGGGGTCGCGGCCGTAAGGGCAGGTAGAGGTCTTCTGGCCTACAAGTGTCGTAGGCGCCATCTGTCCTCCTGTCATGCCGTAGATGGCATTGTTTATGAATATTATGGCTATATTCTCGCCACGGTTGAGGGCGTGGATGGTCTCTGCCGTACCTATGCAAGCCAAGTCGCCATCCCCCTGATAGGTGAATACAAGACGGTCATTCCACAGGCGCTTTATCCCCGTGGCTACTGCCGGTGCACGTCCGTGTGCAGCCTCCTGCCAGTCGATGTCAAGGTATCTGTATGCAAATACTGCACACCCTACAGGACAGACGCCGATGGTCTTCTCCTCCATGTGCATCTCTGCCACAACCTCCGCCACCAGCTTATGCACTACCCCATGGGAACATCCCGGGCAATAATGCATCGGAGTGTCATTCATCAGTGCCGGTTTCTGATATACTATGTCTTCTGTATTCATGTCTTTCCTTTCCTGTTTTATTTTACTATCCTGTATAACCCAATGTATAACATAGCGTTATACAGGATCGGCTATCAATTCCTTCAGAGCCTCGGATATCTCGTCTGGCTCAGGTATCACTCCTCCCATACGTCCGAAATGTCGCACGGGCAGAGCATCATGGACGGCAAGACGCACATCCTCTATCATCTGTCCGGCATTAATCTCTGCACACAGTATGCCTTTTACCATGTTACGGCCTTCGGATGTCTTCCTTGTGCAGAGCGTCTCCAGTTCCTTATACGGATACGGCCACAGGGTTATAGGGCGGAAAAGACCTGCCCGTATGCCCTCTCTGCGCATCTCGGCAATAGCTGCCTCGGCAAGTCGCGCAGTGATGCCGAAAGCCACAATGATGTATTCGGCATCGTCTGTCATATATGTCTCATAACGTGTCTCGCGCTCCTGTATGGCCCTGTACTTCTCCTGCATCCTGATATTGCGTTCCTCCAGCACCTCGGCAGTAAGTTCCAGTGACGTGATGATATTGGGTTTCCGGCCGTTGTCCCTTCCTGTAGTCGCCCAAGGAAAGTTTTCGCGTATGTATTCTTCCGTCCATCGTGGCTGGTAAGGCGGCAACACACATTTCTCCATCATCTGACCTATAACGCCGTCGCACAGCAACATGCCTACACAGCGATACTTGAAGGCAAGCTCGAAGATAAGCGGGACGAAGTCTGCCATCTCCTGAACCGTAGAGGGCGCAAGCACTATGCAGTTGTAATCGCCGTTGCCGCCGCCACGTGTCATCTGCGTATAGTCTGCCTGCGAAGGCTGTATTGTGCCAAGACCGGGACCGCCGCGGGAGATATCAATCACGACACCAGGTATCTCGCATCCTGCCATGTAGGATATGCCTTCCTGCATAAGGGCTATGCCGGGTGACGATGATGACGTGAAGGCGCGCTTTCCTGCTCCGGCAGCACCGTAGACCATATTGATTGATGCCGTTTCCGACTCCGCCTGCACTACGGCCATACCAGTCGTCTCCCATGGTTTAAGCATGGACAGGGTCTCGATAATCTCACTTTGCGGAGTGATAGGATAACCGAAGAAGCCGTCCACACCGCAGCGTATCGCCGCATGGGCTATGGCCTCATTGCCTTTCAGGAACATCACTTCCCCTTCACTCGTGTGCTTTTCATTTGCCATATTCAATCCTCAATTTTCTTTCTGTAAACCGTAATGCAACCGTCTGGACAGACAATGCCACACGAAGCGCAACCTATGCAGTCGCCGTTTATGACCTCAGCATACTGATAGCCACTGGCATTGACTTTCTCACTAAGGGCTATCACCCCTTTCGGACAGGCGGCTACACACAACGCACAGCCTTTACATCTGTCCCTGTTCACCTCTATGGCTCCTATTATCTTATTCTTCATGTCGTTTATATTGCCGTCACTATTAGATAAGTATCAGCATTTGATGAGTTTATTCATGGCAAACACCTGATTTCGGAACTTACCTAAGACGTCGTTAACAATCTGATTATTTGCTTACTACGGATTATACATATCCTTATTGTAGAACTCCAGGATATCCAACAGCATCTGCCTTGCATGCACGGCTGGCGAAGCACCGTCAAGCTCTATTGCTTTCCTGTAGCAGTCCAGTGCCCCTTGCCAGTTCTGGTGTCGCCTGTGGAGGTTTCCTTCCTTATACCATTCTTCTGCATTCATGACATTAACGTTTTTGCATCGGATTCCATCGTCCGTGAAACATGTTGCAAATTTATATATTATAGCAGGAGAACATTTGACTGCCTTCCCTTTTATAATATATTTTAACCATAAATACGATAAAGATGCGCACACTTTTACTGAGTGTGCAAAAAAGATACGATAGTGCTTCTTCCTTCCCAAAAGTCCATCTTTTCAAAAGATGTTTTTGCCGTACAAGAATATCCGGCACATATCTCCTGGCATATCCAATGAAGTATTGGCATAAGTAAGTCACAAAAATTAATGTAGCGTATCAATCTTGGCTGTTTTTTGAGATGTTTTCGTCTTGGGACGAGGGAGCATAGTGGACTATGTGACTGAGAGACAAGGTAAAAACAGACAAAAAGAACAAGGTTTATACATATAAGATATAAATGCTTGCTTTATCATAGATAGTATCGTTTGATTTTGGAGACTTACTTGCCAAGACTGATTGCTTTTGGAGGCTGATTATGCCAAGAACCCTGTTTTTACCCTGTTTTTACATCATTCAATCCCTGATTTCAGTCCATTTTATGCAAGAGTATGCAATTCTTTTTATATCTTTGTAGCCGGAAATCGGCACATTCGTTAAAGAAAAGTCTATACCCGATAAAAATACAGCTATACGAAACAAGTTATGAGACGACATCAAGTGGCAATTTGGGATGTTGAACCAAATACATTGAGGGTTGTTGACAATTACCGTAAATAATATGGCATATTATTCAAAAACGATACAAGAGGAAGAACTCAAGAACAAAGTACGGGAAGAGTGGTTCTCGGGATACGACAACACCGCAATCCAAGGTAAGGTGGATTTTTATGTCGGGCACGGGAACAACACTTTCCTATGGGCGGAAGCCAAGCGTGGGGTAAAACGTGACATCTACGAGCAGTTTGTACAGCTTATACTCACTATAGGCAAGGATCGCCGTTTCAATGAACAGGAAGCCCCTGACTATCTTGGCTCCTTCGATGCAGAGAAGATTGGCTTTGTACATTACGACGAGATTTCCGAGGTGTTTGAGATGAACGATTTCAACTGGCAGGTCACTCCCTCCAATCACGCCACAAGAGAATTCAAGCATCTCTATGAATTGGTGCATGACAGACTGAAAAATCATGTATTCATCTTCAATTTCGAACAACATGGCGACAGTCTACGTTTCTTCATCAAAGACAGATTCTCTTTGTCAGGGAGACGTGCCGCAAGGGTTAATGTAAACAAGAACAATTTCCCCCATATCTACCGCCGATGGCTGAAAGAGGTAAAGCCGACGCTTGCCATAAACTGGGAAGACCTGGAATCACAAGGAATATATGATTGCGATTTCTTTCTCGCAGACCTGATGTCGCAAGAGAATACGACATTGCTGGAAAACCTCTCCGTACTCTTGAAACTGGATCATTATATAGTAGCAACAGGGAAGAAACAAGGAAGCCTGTCCCTGTTTTCACATATTGACTTCAACGACAAGCAGATGGCTCACCGCCTCTTCTGGCAAAGATACAAGAGACCGCCACGCGAGGAATACAGGGACTATATCATTGAACGTTCCGACAGACTGCGCCCGCAGAACGTGCGTATGTATCATGGCGCATACTTTACACCGTTGCAATGGGTAGAAAAGGCACAGGAATACCTTTCCCTGGAACTTGGAGAAGACTGGCAGGACAATTACTACGTCTGGGATTGCGCCGCCGGGACAGGCAACCTTCTTGCAGGGCTGGTAAACAAGAACAATTTGTGGGCATCTACATTGGAACAGGCGGATGTCGCCACTATGAACCAGCGTATAGAGGATGGCTTCAACCTGTACAAGAACCATGTATTCCAGTTTGATTTCCTGAATGACTTCCTGCTTGACTATACTAATAAAGAAGGAGAATTCATGCAATCAAAAGTCCCCCAGCCTCTTCAGGCTATCCTCAGAGATGAAGAGGAGCGCAAGAAACTTGTCATCTTCATCAACCCTCCGTTTAAGGAGGCCGCGACAAAGACAACCGTCAAAGGTACTGGGGAAAACGCTGCAGGAGTAGCCATCAACTCAAAAGTATATAAAACCCATGCCGGTAAATGGGGAATTTCCTGCCGTGAATTGTTCACACAGTTCATGATAAACATCCACGAACAGATGAACGGCTGTAAGATAGGACAGTTTTCAACGTTAAAGATACCTGTCGCCCCGAATTTCTCTGAATTCAGGAAATTTTTCCATGCCAGAGCCGGACGTTGTTTCATTGTCCCGGGCAACACCTTTGACAACGTGCGGGGACAATTCCCTATCGGTTTCTTTACATGGCACACGGATGACAAACAGCCTGTAGGCGAAATCTTGGCCGATGTCTTTAACAAGGATGGAGAGCCGATGGGCACTAAAAAACTTACTGTAGAGAAAGATGTCCGTTCAATCAATGATTGGATTATCACTACACGCAACAGGACGAATGAAAGGAATATAGGATTCATGTCTGCAAAAGGATGTGATTTCCAAAACCAGAACTACAATTTCATCATCAACAGCAAAGCGCAACTTCCCCACCCTCGTGGTACACAAGTAACGGACATGAATCTGAAGGAGATTGCGGTCTATCTTGCAGCAAGACACACTGTGAAGAGGAATTGGCTTAATGACAGGGATCAGTTTACAGAGCCTTTTGACTCTTGGGGCTCTGATACAGAATTTCAGAATGACTGTCTGGTTTATACTATATTCAGCAACTCAAACAATATTCAATCAGAAGCAGGTGTGAATCATTGGCAACCATTTACCGAGGACGAGATTGGCATAAGGAATGAGTTGCCGAGCCATTTCATGACGGACTATATTTCCGGGGAAAAAAGACCAAGAATAATATACGGTAACTTCTTTGAGAATCAAGAAGAGAACAAGAAGCCGTTAGTATTCTCCGAGGAGGCAAAAGCCGTCTTTGATGCAGGACGTGAGCTTTGGAAATATTATCACCAACAGCCTGATGCTGATTTGAATGCCTCATACTATGACATACGTAAGTATTTCCAAGGAACAAGATTGGACAAAAAAGGTAAGGAAATAATGAATTCCACAAGTGAGGACAAGGTTTATACGCGCCTGCATTCCGTATTGCGCCAAGCACATCGGAAACTGTCGGAAAAGATTGCCGCCAAAGTATACGAACACGGTTTCCTGAGATGAACAGTCAAGTATCCATAAAAGTCTACATTGGACAAACACAATGATGGCTGTATCATTCTCCAGATGGAACTTGATACAGCCCTCATTGTATTCAGAAGATACATACACTTAGTTGATTCTTTTCTTCTTCATGCCATCATCATAACAGGTTCTCACGCTCTGTGATTTCGGCATCTGTCATGGTATATCCTTCCAGACTGCCGTCTTTTCCCTGTATGCAGATATATACCATAGGTTCGGCAGATGTGCATTTAAGATTGCGGTCGCAGCCTGGAGCTACACGGATAACGGAGCCTTCGGAGATGTCAAAGATGTCATCGTTGACCTGAAACTTTCCTGCACCTGAGAGGATAACATAATTTTCCTCATTAGCTTTGTGACTGTGGAAGAACGGCACAGAGACTCCTGTCGGCAATGTGCCGAATGAGATCTCACATGAGGTTGCTTCTGTTGCTTCTTTCACGAATTCCTTTCCTTCGAAACCTTTCAGTGATCCGACTGATGCATGGGCATATTTCTCGCCCTTATTCATTACCTTTATACTACTCATATTTTCTGTTTTTAATAAAGTTATAATAAGAATCGTTTTCTGTTATGACGATGCAAAGGTAATACATTAAATATTAATATACAAGAAGTTACTGGCACGTAAGATAGTTACCTCAATATCACTTTTGTATGTTTTCAGATAGTTAGCAATGTGTTAAAATACGATAAACACGTCAGCACACGTTTACAGCATGATAATACAGCCATACATAGATGGCAACACATATATGATAAGTAAGTGGACAAGATTCATATATATATCAAGAACTTGCGCCATTATACATATATTCGTTTAATTTCATTTACTTGCTTATATACAGAAAGACGGCATCCATAATGAGAATGGATACCGTCTGAAATGCAAATTATAATAAGACCTATCGGTTTCTGTATCAATGCCGCAAAGACTAATCCTGTGAGCCTCCTGCAAGGTCAAGCAACTCATTGGTAATGGCCTGCTGACGTGACTTGTTGTACTGAAGATTGAGCACACGCAGAAGTTCATCGGCATTGTCGGTTGCTGTCTGCATCGCCACCATACGTGCCGCATGCTCTGAAGCATTGCTGTCAAGAAGAGAGGTATAGACTTTCAGATGCAGATACTGAGGGATAAGCTTGCTGAGGACAGTATACATGTCTGGCTCTACGATAAAGTTATCGTTGAGAGGTTCAACATTCTCATTTGCCTTCTCCGCTTCCTCACGGGCATGTCGTGCAATGTATTCCTGGGTCTCTTTTGTCGCTATCTGTGTCTTCAGGTCACGCCCCTTCTCTTCATTGAAATCAACTTCTGTGATATCAATAGGGAGATAGGTCTTGCGTTTCAGCACTTGACTGCCGGCACTCTTGAAATGATGATATATCAGTTCAACCTTGTCAATCTCGCCTTTGCTGAACTTGGTAGCCACGTCACGGGCCATATCCACACATCCATCAATATCAGGATGGTCACAGAGATTATTGAAATCGCCAGCCACAGGGAAGCCCAACTTTGCAGCCTTCTCGGCAACCTTACGCCCGACAGGATATATCAGGATATTCTCCAAGCCGAGATCCTTATAATCGTCAACAGCCTTCTGCATAGCCTTTATGATATTGGCATTGAAGCCACCACACAAAGAACTGTTGCTGCTGAATGCGATTATCGCGACCCTCTTGACCGGGCGTTCCTCTGAATAGACAGTCTGAGCATCTATCTCACTGGCAAGGAATGTCTTGAGAATACGCTCCAGCATCCTCTCGTATGGGAGCATATTCTCTATCATCACCTGAGCATGGTGGAGTTTGGAACTTGCCACCATCTTCATGGCACTCGTAATCTTACGGGTGCTGTTGATAGACGCTATTCGGTCTTTGATTTCTTTCAATGAAGCCATACACTTTCAAACTAAGAATTATACATCAGGAATATGTTTACCTGATTCTATTTGAAAGAGCCTGCAACATCTGCCATGACCTTCTCTATAGTATCAGTTGCGTTGTCGTCAATCTTGCCCTCTCCGAGAAGATTTATGATGTCCTGGTGCTGTGTACGCATCACCTCAAGGAACTGATCCTGACAGTCTCTGACACGCTCTACTGGAACCGGTGACATGAGGCCATGTGTACCGCAGTAGAGTATGGCAACCTGCTCACCGACTGGCATTGGGCTGTACTGTGCCTGAATAAGGAGCTGGTTGTTCTTACGTCCACGGTCAAGAGTCATGGCTGTAACGGCATCCATATCACTTGAGAACTTGGAGAAAGATTCAAGCTCACGGTACTGAGCCTGGTCTATCTTCAGAGTTCCGGCAACCTTCTTCATTGACTTTATCTGTGCAGAACCGCCGACACGTGACACAGATATACCTACGTTAATAGCCGGACGGAAACCTTGGTTGAAGAGGTCTGACTCAAGATAAATCTGACCGTCAGTGATGGAAATCACATTTGTAGGGATATATGCGGAAACGTCACCAGCCTGTGTCTCAATGATAGGAAGAGCCGTAAGCGAGCCACCGCCTTTCACCTTGCCTTTCAGACATGCAGGGAGATCATTCATCTGCTCTGCCACCTCCTGCTGCTCATTGATTTTGGCGGCACGCTCAAGAAGACGTGAATGGAGATAGAAGACATCGCCTGGATAAGCCTCACGTCCTGAAGGACGACGCAGAATCAGTGACACCTCACGGTAAGCGACAGCCTGCTTTGACAAGTCATCATATACCACAAGGGCATGTTCACCACGATCGCGGAAATACTCACCGATAGCAGCACCTGCAAAAGGAGCATAATACTGCATGGCAGCAGGGTCGGAAGCCGTTGCCGCAACAATGATTGTATACGGCATAGCACCCTTCTCTTTAAGGTTCTGGACAAGAGCGGCTACAGTAGAAGCCTTCTGTCCTATAG
>JAIDEM010000085.1 GCA_029054825.1 Prevotella sp.
ACATTGGGTCTATATTACCGCAACGGCGACGGAGTGGAACGCGATTACGAAAAAGCCTTTTATTGGTTCAATAAAGCTGCGGAACACGACGACCCGATGGCTTGGGTGGAACTTGGTCACTGCTATGCCGCCGGACGTGGTGTTGCTGAAGATTACAGCCAGGCAGTCAGGTGGTACAGCAGAGCCGTGGATTTCGGCGGAAATGCTTTCCCGGCAGCACAACGCGGTCTTGCCGACTGTTATGCTGCCGGACACGGCGTGGAGCAGGACTGGGAAAAGGCTGCGGATTTATACCGTCAGGCGGCGAAGAATGATGACCCGGAATCTCAGTATATGCTTGCACGATGCTATGCCAAGGGACATGGCGTAGAGCAAGATATGGCCGAGGCGGTGCGCCTGTACAAGAAAGCGGCGACCTATGTCAACGAAAACACGGGATACAACGGACACACCGGAGCCATGCGCTGCCTTGGAGATTGCTATGCCAACGGTGATGGCATCAGAAAGAACGCGAAGCAGGCCGCTGCGTGGTATGCAAAAGCAGAGAAAAATGAAACAATACATTTATCAATAGAATAAAAATATGGCAAGACCAACCAACAAACAACAGTTGATATCCGCTGCAACGGACAACTACGACAAACTGACAGAATTTATCGCATCCATGAGCGATAAGGAACTTGACACGCCTTTTGACTTCTCTGCCGACGAGAAGAGAAAGGAGGCACACTGGAGAAGGGACAAGAACCTGCGTGATGTGATAATGCACCTTGTCCGTTGGCAAGGACTGCTGCTGACATGGGTGGAAAACAACAGGAACTCCAGGGCTGTACAGTTCCTTCTCCCAAACTATACATGGAAGACGTACGGCGACATGAACATTCTATTCTGGGAAGAATGCCAGGACATCGCCACCAACGATGCAATGAACCAGCTCCGAGACAGCCACAAGAAGGTTTTGGAACTGGCGGAAAATTTCACCGACGGTGAACTGTTCGAAAAAGCCCATTATAACTGGACGGGAACGCCCTCGCTCGGTTCCTATTTCATCAGTACCACAAGTGCCCACTACGAATGGGCATTGAAGAAACTGAAAGCACACAGAAAGAATCTGAAATAATAAAAATATATGAATAACGAAATTTTATATATCTTACTGCCGAATTATGCCGCGCACGAGATTGTGTACCTTTCACAGGCCATCGCTTCCGATGAATATGCCTTGAAAGAGAATCCAAAGTATATCAATAAAGTGGTAGCTCCGACAATGGAGCCTGTAAAATCAATCGGAGGTTTCCACACATTACCGGATTATTCTTTCGACACGATGCCTGACGATTATGCCGCATTGGTGCTCATTGGCGGTTTCGGATGGACTACACCGGTTGCAGAACAGGTCGTGCCTATTGTCCTGAAAGCCATTGAGAATGGGAAGATTGTAGGTGCAATCTGCAATGGTGCTTCGTTCATGGCTAAATGCGGATTCCTCAATACCGTCAAGCATACAGGCAACGGTCTGGAACAATTGAAACTTTGGGGTAATGAAAACTATACCAATCCTGATGGATATATCCATGCACAAGCGGTCTGCGACAAAAATATTGTGACGGCAAATGGTTCCGCAGCACTTGAGTTTGCAAAGGAACTGCTTCTTTTGCTTGAGAACGACACTCCAGAACGCATAGAGATGTACTATCAGTTCTATAAGCAGGGATTCTGCTCACTATTCGGATAGCGATGGAAATCATATATCTAAGGAATAATCCTGATTATCCAGAACTCACAACAAAGTTTATTACTGATAATTCTATATGTTATGGAAAGCCATAAAGTAACCATAATATGGATTGCCGTTACAATTACGATGATGTTTGCATTGCCGTTTTGCGTGGCACAGTTTGCCCCTGCCGATGCAGGAATGGCATTATGCATGATACTTTTTCTCATTGTAAATCCAATCTATTCCGCCATCCTTGGATATCGTTGTGGCAGGAATATCCATCAGATGTGGTATCTTCCTTTGGCGTCATCTATTGCATTCCTCGCTGGGACATGGCTGTTCTTCGACATCAGAGAGGTGTGGTTCATCATATATGCCGCAGCCTATCTGATTATCGGATGTATTGCAATGGGAATTAATCACGTCTATAAAGCAAATTTAAATGAAACTGTCATTACACACAATTTGACATGACACCTCAGAATATCCTCAACATCACAAATCGCGCCGATTTCCGCACATGGCTGGCAGCGAATAGTGCCACGGAGAAAGAGTGCTGGATAGAGGCAAAACGTGGCAAGACACCGCCAGCGAATGCCCTGTGGTATCTCGATGCCGTAGAAGAGGCTCTATGTTTCGGATGGATTGACTCGACAGTGAAGAATGTCGGTGGCGTAACGCTCCAGCGCTTCGGACCGCGGAACAGAAAAGGGATGTGGACCGAACTGAACAAGGAGCGTTGCCGGCGGCTCGAACGGCTCGGTCTGATGACCGAAGCGGGCCGTGCGGCTTGTCCCGACCTTAATGCGGAGCTTGTCGTCATGCCCGAAATTATCGCCGCCTTCAAGGACAACCCGACGGCATGGCAGAACTTCAGGACTTTCCCTGCGCTCTATCAGCGCGTCCGCATTGACAACATACAGCGAAAAAAGATATGCAAAGAGCTGTTCGATAGCCGGTTGCAGAAACTCATCGAAGCAAGCGGACGCGGCGAGATGATTGGCGACTGGCACGACTGCGGTCGTCTGCTTGAGTATTAGCGGTATAAAATCCATTGCGTCAATATCTTTATTGCCTGCAAATACATAGAGGAGACAATCTCGTCATTGCGAGATCGTCTCCTCTATGTATTCGGTATATAAAGTTCTGATATCCTATACAGGCAACGGCTAATGTCTCAACTATATACAGACACCTGCCGTTTTACCTGCCTGCGAAATGTCTTTAACTACTTCTTAGGCGTAGCCTTGGTTGTCTTCTTTGCCGCTGTAGGTTTCTTTGCCGCAGTCTTTTTTACAGGTTTCTCTGTAGGGAGAACTTTGGCAAGCTTTGCCTGCAAACGCTCTATCTCCTTCTGCTGCTTCTCGATTTCCTTTGTCTGATTGGTTATGGTGGTGAGCATATTGTCAAGCTCCTCATTCTCAATGCCGCCATATAGCGCACGGACGCGGGAGATAAAGTCACCAAGGATATTCATATAATTGGTAAATGCATCAAAAGGACCATCATAAATGCCACGGTCTATATCCCAGTTGCTTGCCTTTGTGGTCATAAAGCGGAAATTGTTTGATGCCTGAAGATAATCCCAGTCCTGCAACAGACGAGGGTCTTTGGCTATCAGCAGACGGTCGGCAACGGAATAGAGCTTGTTGAAAGCCTCCTGCTGCATCTGGTTTCCGAGCCATACAGAGCAGTCGCGCTCCTCGTCTACCCAAGACAAGGTATCAGGTACATCAATTGCACCTACAGAGTTGAACTTGTCAAATACCTCACTTGGTGTAGCCCACTCTATGCCTCTTTCCTTTGCCTGTGCAGGCAAGGCTTTGAAGAAGTCAAGAATATGGCTTGAAAGCGGCTGTGCTATACCGAGAGCTGAGAGTTCCATGAAAACATTCACCACCTGCTCTTCTGCCGGGCAAGATGCTATATTGTTCATGTATGTGTCTGCCATCAATGGATATCCAGACCAAGAGGTATTGCTGAAACGCAACGAGATATCATCTGAAAGATTGACATCACGAAGCAGAAGTTTCAGATTCGGCGCCATATTGCAGTTGTAGACGTAATGCGGAGATTTCCATCCGAGGACATGCTTTGCACCTTCTGTCAGCATGCCCTTGTATCCAAGGGACGCTACCTGCGCACCTATTTCATCTGTATATATGAGAGATGAGTTACGGACAACTGTCGGACGCTTTCCAAAATATTCCTGAATCTTGTCTGACATCTTCTCTATGTCGCGCTTGAAACTCTCCTCATTGACAAGACCTGCAAGACCATGCGAATACGGCTCTGTAAGGAACTCCACACGTCCGGATTCATTGATTTTCTGCAATTTCTCAATAACCTGAGGTGCATGCATCTCCAACTGCTCCATGCCGACACCAGAGATAGAGAATGCAACCTTGAATCCCGGGTCATTGTCTATCATCTCCTGCAATGCGTCAAGAGCTGGGACATACGAGTTGTTTGCTATATAATTGATGCTCTGCTCGTTTGCATAGTCATCATAGTAATAATGGTCTGTACCGATATCAAAGAAACGGTAACGTTTGAGATGTGTAATCTGATGTATCTCAAAATATAAACATATCGTTTTCATAGCGTGATCGTTTTTTACTTATTAATGTTTGGATGCGTTTAAAATCGCTTTTATTATAGTTATTATCTTAATTAGACAACTGCTGTCACTACATGGAGTTTTCTGGAGCTTCTCATTTGATGTAGTTACGCAGATACTCATCATTGTCAAACCATCCCTTAGACAGAAGCTGGTCATAACACTGACGTATACGCCAGCCCACTTTCTCCCAAGTTATCTGATCAACTTCCTTCAAGCCTTCCTCTGCAATGTACTTATGGAAACCCTCATTGGTACACAATGAGTATATGGCATCAGCCATTGCATGAATGTCCCAATAATCCACCTTCAAAACATTGGTAAGAATCTCACCGCAACCTGACTGCTTGGAGATAATGGATGGACATCCGCACTGCATTGCTTCCAGCGGAGCTATACCGAACGGCTCGGAGACTGATGGCATGACAAACACATCGGAATTCTTATAGCATTCATATACCTGCCGTCCTCGCTGGAATCCAGGGAAATGGCACTTGTCTGCAATGCCATACTGTGCAGCAAGCTCTATCATAGCATTCATCATATCGCCTGAACCGGCAAAGCAGAAGCGGACATTCTGTGTACGCTGCAATACCAGTTTCGCAGCCTCGATGAAATACTCAGGGCCTTTCTGCATCGTAATACGTCCAAGATATGTAACGACTTTCTCATTAGGAATCTTCTTAGGGACGATATTACGATATTCCTCTGACAGAGGATAAACGGCATTGTGCATGGCAACACATTTGCGTGGATCCTGATGATACTGGTTGATGACGGTCTGACGTGTCAATTCCGACACACACATGATACAGTCTGCATGATCCATACCATTCTTCTCGATAGAGTAAACAGTAGGATTGACCTTGCCACGGGAACGATCAAAGTCCGTGGCATGTACATGTATACACAATGGTTTCCCGCTGACCATCTTCGCATGGACTCCTGCCGGGAATGTCAGCCAGTCGTGAGCGTGAATCAAATCGAACTGTTCGCTTCTTGCCAAGACACCGGCTATGATGGAGAAATTGTTTATCTCGTCATGTAGATTGCCAGGATAGCCTCCGGCAAAGCCCATACATCCCATATCATCCAATCCCTGCATATAGTTGAAATCGGCGTAAATATGGTCGCGGAAACGGTAGTAATCCTCTGCCGTATGACCGATGAACCGTTCCTTGATGTTGTCATATTGCACATCACGCCAAGCGACAGGCACCTGTGACATATTGATTATCTTCAGGAACTTCTCTTCATCGCCGCAAGGCTTCGGCATACAGAATGTGGTCTCCACATCACCCTGTAATGACAATCCTTTTGTTATGCCATACGAAGCGACAGCCAGTCCGCCATATATTTTAGGAGGGAATTCCCATCCAAACATTAGAACTTTCATAGTGTGCTTTCCTCCTTATTATTAATATGTATAAGATTCAAGTAGTTTTGACATACGGAGCAGTTCCGCCACATTCATGGCAAAGGCACATCCTCCTCTGCCGTGGAACGGCGGATTACCGTCAAACAGTTCAGGCATGGTTCCTACCGCATGATAGAACATCTCGTCCTCAAAGCCTACCATCTGCCTGTGTACAAATGACAGACGAGAGCGTTTATGCAGCTTCAGGACCGCCTCCATATAAAAACCGCCAAGCCACGGCCAAGCTGTTCCCTGATGATAAGCCCAGTCACGCTGGTTCTGCGTTCCGACATAATAAGGGGTGTACTGTCCGCTCTTAGGCGACAAAGAGCGCAGACCTTTTGAAGTCAAGAGCTCACGTGTACAGAAATCTATAACACTCTTCTGCTGTGCATTCTCCAATGGAGAATAATCAAGAGCGACAGCGAAAATCATATTAGGGCGGACTTCTGCATTAGGAATATCATTGTCTACATAATCCCAAAGATATCCGCTCTCATTTACAAAGGTATTCTGGAAAGAGCGCTTTACAGAATTAGCCTTGCTCTCATACTTATCGGCAGTAAAATCATCTTTCTTGAAGCGCGCCATTTCTGCTACAAACTTCAATGCATTATACCATAAAGCATTTATCTCAACGACATAACCGGAACGTGGGACAACTGGTTTTCCATAAACTGTGGAGTTCATCCATGTCATGGCTTTCGAAGCGCCATTGATTTTCAGCAAACCGTTTTCTGACAAGAAAAGATTAGGATGTCTGTCAGACTCTATGGTGTTTATAATATTCCATAAAAGTTCACCGTACAGTTCAAATGCCTTTTCATCACCTTGTGAGTGTGCATACTGCTGTATTGCCCATACAGCCCACAAAGGCACATCAGGCTGTTCTATCTCAGCAATATCGTACTGCAAAGGCTTGCCTATAAGGAATTCATTCAGAGCCTTGCCTGCAGTCTTCATAATAAGTTCAAAACGGTCTGGTTCTTCTATTGCAAGTGCAAGACCCGGCAATGAGATAAACGTATCTCTGGCACGGCATTTGAACCACGGATAACCTGCTATGATGTACGAGCCATCCTTCTTGTGATTATAAAACTGATGGGCGGAAGAATATAATGAACGGAAAAAATTATCCCTTGCAGGACGGTGGTCATACTCTTCGTCAAACAATTTCTTCAGTGTCGATGTCTTTATTTTTGATGTACAGGCGGCAAAGACTACACTTTCGCCTTTTTTCACTGTAACCTCAAAATATCCTGGAACATATAAATCCTCCTGAAAAGCATAGCCGCGTTCCTGCTCCTTCGGATATTCTATGCCACGATACCAATCGGGTGCAAAGACAAACTCGTTCTTCTTTGACAACTGCATGTTAAGTTCCGGATATCCAGCATACAGAGATGTCTTTATACCATTCTCTATTTCCTGATATTCCCGTGATGCCACGCCGTTTTCATGACAAAGGTCATTCACACTGCGGAACGCAAGAAACGGGCGTAGGCGAAGCTGTGTCTGCGACGGTCCGTCGACAAGAGTGTAGCGTATCAGGATACGGTTCTCGTAATGCTGGAAGATCTTCTCCCTTTTCAGCACAACACTACCTACACGATAAAGAGTTGTCGGGATATGGTCACAATCAAACTCCCGGATATACTTATGTCCTTTAGGAGCATAATTGTTGCCCTGATACTTGTGGATACCCAAATTGAACTCGACACCATGCTGAACAACACTACAGTCCAGGGATGACAGCAACACATGATTGTCGTCATCTATTTCCGGCACCGGTATCACAAGTAAACCATGATACTTTCTTGTGTTACAGTCCACAAGGGTTGAGTAACTGTAAGCCCCTGAGCGATTCGTACGCAGCAGTTCCTTGCTCAGTACGGCCTCCAAGTTGGTCATCGTAGCCTTCTCGAATTTAAGATAACTCATAGTTATATTTTAAGGTTAATAATATTTAGTCGTAGATTTTCAGAATATGACATTATCCATCATGTTATAACATCATCGCAAAGATAACAAAAAAGTTGCTTGATTAATATCAAACAACTTCTTTTTTAACATTATTTACACCTCCAGCTATAGTTTGGCAGAATATAGGCAATATCATTATCATAATGCGATGTTTTTCTTGTCATGAAACGACTCATATATCTCACGAACCCGATCGACTTTTTCCTCCATCGTCATGAGGGCTGATACCCAATGTATCTTGATGCCTCTTCGTTCCATACCACGAAACCATGTCATCTGGCGCTTTGCAAACTGATGTATGTGTATTTCCAGCTGTTCCAGCATATCTTCATACGAGCGACGGCCTGTGACATACTCCGTCACATATTTATATTCCAATCCGTAATATATCAAGTCGTCTGGAGAGACGCCACCGTCTATGATACGCCTCACCTCGTCAGCCATGCCTTCATCCACTCTCGCTTTCAGACGCGAGCTGATCTTGCGTCTACGCTCATCACGTGGAATATCCACACCTATCACAACAGTGTCTATCGGCGGGAAATATCTGTCATCAGTCTTATGTGTCAGATTATAAGTCTCTATTTCTATAGCCCTTATGGCACGTTGCGGAGAGTCGACATCGGTCTTGTTGTGCATGTCCGAGTTATTTTTCTCCTTCAGGTCCATGAGAATCGATGTCAGTTCCTCCATGGACTTGGTGGCCATCTGTTCCCGTAAAGTTTCATTCTTAGGGACAGGAGAAAGATTATATTCACGGATTACCGATTCGACATAAAGTCCTGAACCTCCGCAAAGTATCGGCAGCACCTCGCGCTGCTGACAATCGGAATACGCATGCAGGAAATCCTGCTGATACTGGAAGATATTGTATTTCTCTCCGGGATTGCAGATATCTATAAGATGATATGGCACATGTATAGTGTCAGGTAAATCGCGCAACATCCCGTTACTCCATCTCTCCATTGTCTCAGGAGAAAGTTTCACAGTATAGTCACACAAGTCCTTGCCTGTACCAATATCCATATTACGATATACCTGCCGGGAATCCCCTGAGATAATCTCAGCAGGTTGTCCTCCGACTATATAGCTTGTCGCAAGATGAGCCGCCAGCGCAGTCTTTCCTGACGCTGTCGGCCCAACGATTGTTATCATCTTTCTGCTCATCTATGACTGAACAAAATTTCTTTTATCAATTATTCATGTAAGTCGTATGAAACAACACACAAATATCCACTGTCAAGAGATTCACTTGACGAAAATCTTCTTTCCGTTCTTTATAACGATACCCTTCGTGCCTTCCGACACGCGCTGACCTGCAAGATTATATACAGCATCGCTCATCCTTACGTCAGATGTTACCATTTCGGAAATACCTGTCGATACCTGATCGTATGTGAAAGTAACCTTCACCATAATCTGCTTGTTCTTTCCCTTTGAGTCAACATCTGATGTTGTGATATTGGAGTTATCGAAATTCAAGACAATATTCTGCCTTGCACCAAGATTGCTGTAAGTACGGCTGGCAGGTGTCTGACCAGCAGTTCCACCAGGGAAGACAAGTGAGCTCTCTGCTATTTCTGTACCATCGACAGCAACGCTTGTCATTGTTATCGAACGGTCTGCAGTTGTGGAATTATTATTGGAGTATCCCTCTATATACATCTTTGTAATGACATAGCCAGGATTAACTGTGAAGGTTAAGGTGTTGCCAGCATTGCCTGTACGCACCTTCAGATAGCCGTTAGAAGTAGATGCTGTGAGTTCGCCTTCAGCACCTGCCGTATAACATGTACCGATGATTGTGCCCTTATCCTCAGACGGTACTGCCAATGCCTCCGAACCGTCAGTAGGAGGAGTTACCTTTGGAGCATGGTTATCCACCGTTGTCTGATATGTCAAGCCGTCAATTCCGAGATAATCAGGAAGATAATATCCAAGATGAGGAGGCTGGTTGTACGAAGAATTCTGCCAAACTATGCCCATACGGTAAAGGTGGTCTTCCATAAGGCAAGGCACCTTGTATCTTGTAGGCTCTGGAGTTGAGTATATGAGCAGGTCACATGTCGGCGAGCTCCAGTCCGTCTCGTAACCAGTCATGATAATTTCCTCACGCCAGTCGCCAAGGATGTCGGCCTGCAGACAAGGATTGGCCTTTGTGGTATTCACAGTCTGTGGCTTTCCATAATTGGCAAATTCCATCGTTGTAGCGATAGACTTTGATGCGGTATTGTATGCGCGGATGCGTGGAGAGCATCCGGCTGTCTCATCATAACGGCCATCGAATGTCTGGTCGTACGGGTCTCCAGACCAATAGATACGGAAACTCGTGTCAGCTTTCTTTGCAAGAACGACATTGTTTGTCGCACAGTCATAGGTATTGTTGTCCATAGACGACCAGAACTCAAAACCACGGTTGGCTGGGATAAAATCAGCAGCAAGTCCACGGCCGTTATCTCCACTACTCTCCGCACTTGCCAAGACCTCTCCTGTTGTCGCATCATGCACATCATATCCGTACTTACCATATGCCGAAACCTCCTCGTGAGGCATCATTATCTCCAAGCCCGGACGATCAGGACACAAGTCTGCAAGATGTATGGCATCCCCATGTCCGAATCCTGTAGAACACAACAGCTGACCATCATGGCCAATAGTGGCACCGCCTGTCACTATATCATCATAACCGTCGACATTGACATCACCTATGGAGATGCCGTGTACACCCTGCCCATAGCTTGACTTGCCTGTTCCAGAGAAAAGCGTCTTACCTGATGCGTCAACAACGCTCCATGCATTCTTTGCGCTGCCTTTATGCAACCATCTTGTCGTCAAAGCCGTGCCGTTCCAGTCCACAGCCCAGATATAACATGCTGTATAGTATCCACGCTGAAGAATAGCTGTCGGCAATGAATTCTGCCCGTCAAGATATGCTACAGCAGCATTGTATCTCTCACCACGGTTGTAGGTTCCATCTCCCCAAGAAGAATTATAGCTACCGTCTGCAGACGGGAAATCAACCATAGCGCGGTTTGGAGAATACCATATTGTATGCATGGCAGCACCAGTCTCGCCATTGAATACAGTAAGAAGCTCCGCTCCTGCTGTAACACGGCCTCTAGAATTGACTGTCACAGAGTTTGGGTCTATAGCCTTTATGGCATTGTCCGTTGCCGCCTGAGTTGCATATACACCTTTGCCGTCCTTTGTGTCAGGACCGGTCTTTGTTATAAGCTCGGCCTTACCGTCACCGTCCATGTCATAAGCAATAAACGGAGAGGTGTGCTGACCTGAGCGTATGCCATGACCTATATCTATACGCCATTTCTGTGTGCCGTCAAACTCATAGCAGTCCAGATATGCAGGAGATGCATAGCCCTCCTTTCCGCTGTCACGGCTGTTGTCCGGCAACCACTTCACTATCAGTTCATAGTCTCCGTCACCGTCAACATCTGCCACAGAACAGCCATCAGGACGATAACGGCCTGTAGTTGAGCCGTTCTTATCCTTACGGGCAGCCGGGCGTGGAATAGACAACTTCGTGTAAATATTTTCCCATGCCTCACAAGAAGCCTCATCGCCCTTGCTTGATACGACTCTATAGACATCGCCACTGTTTCCTTTCGCATCAAGGTAATTGGTGACGTCTGATATGCCTTCGGCTACTTTCTCTCCATTACGGTATACGGTAAACGTAGCATCACCGTCAGCTTGCAGGTAACGCCATGAAACAAGGATACCCTGTGATGTCTTCACCGCCACAGGTGCGCGGTTCAGTGCTTCTTTCAGTTGGGTTCCAGCCGACATATCAGCGGCGGTCAATGCAAGAAAGCACGCAGAAATAAAAAACTTCTTCATTTTTTCAGTATATGTTTGTTAGGATAATCTGATACAAAATTAGTCAAAAAAAACGATACAGCAAAAGAAACCGATACAAAAATCTATTTTTCACCCCAAATTGGTCGTTTAGTATTTTGGTTGCTTCATTTGGTTGTCTGGTGGTTTAGTGGTTTGATTATTTTAATGGATGCCAAACAACCAAAACACCAAACAATCAAAAAGCCGCCTGGCTATATCACCAAGCGGCTTGTCTATAGAAAGCGGACATTCCGTTCTCTCATTGTACATGCAGGATAATGATTTCCTGCATTACAAAGAAGGGAATCAGATTAGCCGTTTACCTTCTTCATGTGTGCGATGAGCTCGAGAACCTTGTTAGAGTAGCCGATCTCATTGTCATACCAAGACACAACCTTAACGAATGTGTCTGTCAGAGCGATACCTGCCTTTGCATCGAAGATAGATGTGCGTGGGTCGCCAAGGAAGTCTGAAGAAACGACAGCGTCCTCTGTGTAACCGAGAACACCTGCGAGTTCACCCTCAGAAGCCTTCTTCATAGCCTCGCATATCTCAGCGTATGTTGCAGGCTTAGCGAGGTTTACAGTAAGGTCTACTACAGAAACGTCAAGAGTAGGAACACGCATTGACATACCTGTCAGCTTACCGTTGAGCTCAGGGATAACCTTACCTACAGCCTTAGCAGCACCTGTTGAAGATGGGATGATGTTGCCTGAAGCTGCGCGGCCACCACGCCAGTCCTTCAGAGATGGACCGTCAACAGTCTTCTGTGTCGCTGTTGTAGAGTGAACAGTTGTCATGAGACCGTCTGTGATACCGAAGTTGTCGTTGAGGACCTTAGCGATAGGAGCAAGACAGTTTGTTGTGCAAGAAGCGTTAGAAACGAACTTTGTGCCCTTTACATACTTGTCAAAGTTAACACCGCAAACGAACATTGGAGTAGCGTCCTTTGAAGGAGCAGACATCACAACGTACTTTGCACCAGCCTCGATGTGAGCCTGAGCCTTCTCCTCTGTAAGGAAGAGACCTGTTGACTCAACTACGTACTCTGCCTCGATCTCGTCCCACTTGAGGTCTGCAGGGTTACGCTCTGCTGTCACGCGGATTACCTGACCGTTCACGATGAGCTGTGACTTCTCAACGTCAGCCTCGATAGTGCCGTCAAACTGACCGTGCATTGTATCATACTTGAGCATGTATGCGAGGTAGTCTACTGGGCAGAGGTCGTTGATACCTACAACCTGAATGTCATCGCGGTTCATAGAAGCGCGGAAAACGAAACGGCCGATACGACCGAAACCGTTAATACCAATTTTTGTCATTTTGTACTTATTTTTAAAGATAATACCTAACGTATGTCATTTTTGACACTGCAAATTTACAACTTTTCCCGGAAAGAATTGTCACTTTCACAAAAAATGTAGTACTTTTGCAATGCAAATCAAACTTTTAAATAATATAAATCAATTTTTCATGAGTAAATTTGTTGATGAATTCAAGGAATTCGCCATGCGAGGCAATGTCATGGA
>JAIDEM010000086.1 GCA_029054825.1 Prevotella sp.
GTACAATACATAATAATGTATTATGGAATCAATGGAAGAGCATCGGAAAGCATGTTGAGCATTTCTACCAGGAACATGCTGTCAATGTCGCTATATCAGAATCTGTGAAAAACAGTTATCAAAAAGAGTGGGGTATATCTACGATGCCGATAATATATAATGGGATTGAAGAAGTGGCACAGAAAGAGTTCTATGGGGTGGAAAAGGAAACTGTCAATATATTGTTTGCCGGCAGGCTGAATTATCAAAAAGGCATAGAACAACTGTCACAGGTCGTAAGCCATTTTAAGAATGACAGAAGATACAAATTCTTTATTATTGGAAGTGGAGAATATACCGATCACCTACATAGGTTATTTGATAATGTGGGGAATGTCATATTGAAGGAGAAAGTGTATGGATTATCCCAATATCTTGCTTCGTTCGATTATATGTTTCTTCCAAGTAATTTTGAGGGGTTAGCTTTAATGCCCATCGAAGCCTCATTTGCAAAAACACCATGTATAATAAACAGCTGCTTGGGTTTGAAGGATACGCTACCAGAGGATTGGCCGTTAAAAGTCGAGAATAACAATGTGGATGATTTTATTCGTTTGTTTGATACTCTTCCTGTACGTACTGACAGAAAAGAGCTGGGAGTAAAGGCATATCTCTTTGTCAAAGAACATTTCTCTTTGACAACGATGCAAATGCGGTATAAGAGATTATATGATACAGATGCCATTGGATATTATGAATAATATTGCCTTACTTGTTGTTCCATATAAATTGTTACCAGTAATTCGTATTTGAAAAGAAACACTTTATAAAACATGAAAGAGCGTCAGATAAATATTGAGATTCTCCGTATCATTTCAATGATATTGGTGTTGTTGAATCACTCTACATGGAGTGCGCATTATTTCAATATTGATATGGTGCATACGGATTTGCCGAAGGCGATAGGTGTGCTGGAGGTGTATGGGTGGATATTCGTATGTGTGCCTTGCTTTATTGTTATATCTGGTTATTTCGGCATCAGATGGAAATGGAAAGGTCTTCTCAATTATCTTTTCCAGATAAGTTTCTGGGGGGGTATTGTCTATCTGCTGACATGGGCGTTTGGGCTGCATGATTTCAGTGCGATGGCAATGGCGAAAAACATGACATGTTTCCTGTTTGGAGTAAACTGGTTCTTCGGTGCCTATCTTGGACTTTACATGTTTGCACCGATATTGAATGCCTTTATTGATAAGGCTGATGAAAAGCAGATGATGTGGATGACCCTTGCTTTCTTCGCTTTCCAGACGGTATTCGGGTGGATGTTGAAAAATGGTGAATTTTATTATGGCTTGACATCTACAAGCCTGATAGGTTGGTATCTGATAGGCGGATGGTTGCGGAAATCCACATTAAGGTGTTTTCATCTGAAGGCATGGCAGAATATGGCGGTTTTCATAGGTGTGGGGCAGATATGTGTGGCCGTATCTCTTGTTGCGGCTTATTTGGGAATAGAGAAAGGTATTTATAGCTACATATCTCCGTTGCAGGTAATACAGACAACTTATCTGTTCCTGTTCTGCAGGTCGTTGAAAATATCATGGGGCGAGAAGGTAATCACATTCTTTGCCTCTTCTGCTTTTGCTGGTCTGTTGGCTCATTCGTGGGAAGGTGGAGAAATCTATAGTTTAGGAATGAAATGGATATCAGACAATATGCCTGTGCCTTTCTTGTTTGCCATGGTCTGGATCATTGTCTTTTTTGCCATAGCTTGTTGCTTTGACAAGATTCGGATATTCGTTTGGAACAAGTTGTCGGCAAAGGTAATTAAATGAACGGCGCAATTCATGAAAGAAAAGTCTTTATATGTATTGTATATAGTGATTTTACTATGTTCATGCAGCAAGGACGATGAGCATGTACTATATTTCTTGGGTGACTCTATGATTGCCAACTGGGATGTGGAAGTTACATTTCCAAATCGAATAACAAAGAATCTTGGAGTAGATGGCTTACATGCAGAGGGACTGAGAAATGTCAATATTTCTGACATATCGTCAGAGGTGGTGGTTTTAGTTGGGACGAATGATTTGCATGGCCACATGTCTGATGAAGAACTTGCTGTTTACTGCGATAGCTATGAAAAAGAAATTTGCCGGATAGGAGGTGGCAGGATATTCGTGATTTCAGTATTGCCGTCTTCTGACAAGGACAAAAATAGTATAATAGAAAAATTTAATAAGGAAATGTGCCAACGGTTGAAGCAATATATGAATGTATCATTTATTGATTGTTACGATGCTTTTTCAGATGAAGATGGGGGCATTAAAGAAGACCTGTTCCGTGATGGACTGCATTTGAATGATTATGGATATATGTTGTTGGGAGACCAGGTGAAGCCGTTTTTATGAGAAAATATGTTCTAATGGCACTATGTGCCTGCTTGTGGACAATAGTAAAAGCCCAGTCTTTGGAATTAGGTCTTCGTGACAACCAATATGCTCACGCATCTTTCATAGGAAAGGAGCGTTGGCTGGTAGGATATGAGCAGAGTCTGCTTAACGTGAAGGCAAAGGAACAGAGCGGGCGGCTCTTTGCCGGTTATATCTATGAAAGGAGTTCATGGTCTGTTGCAGGTATTGCTTATGGTGTAACAGAGTATGCATGTAATTGGCAAGCTTATGGTGCTGTTGTAAAAGGGGAATTTACCAAAAAACGTTTAGGAATAGGTGTCGCACTTAACGCCAATTATGATACCTACTTCGGTTTTCAGATGAATTATGATATAAATGTCAAATATGCCATTTTGCAGAAGTATTCCTCGGAACATGGGAAACAGCAGCTTGATATCTGTGCTTCATTTGGAAATCTCCCCGAATACAGAGAAAATGTGAGGAATCTGCGTGTGGGTGTGAAATTTACAAGTGGTAATCTTTGGGTGCAACCAGATGTATGTATCCCTAACATAGAAAAAGGAAGCTCAAAGCATATCCGTATGCTTTGTAGTCTTGGGTGGAATTTTGAAATTAAATAAGTAGTATTAGACAGATGGACATTTCTATTATAATCCCTGTATATAATGCGTCTTCGTTATTAACCAGATGCTTGGATTCCATATTCTGTCAACACACGGATTACACGTACGAAGTGATCTTGGTGGATGATGGTAGCACGGATGATTCCATGGAATTGGTAAAGGCAAGGAAAGAGGAGAATATACGGCTTTATCAGCAACAGAATGCTGGTCCGGCTGTTGCTCGGAACAAAGGTCTGGAAATGGCACAAGGAGAGTACGTGGCATTCATGGATGCCGATGACTACTGGAAGGACGGATATATACAGAAGACCGTAAGTTTCATGAAAAACAATCATGGATGTGTTGCCGTGTCTGTGACTTGCAAGAATGTCGTTTCTTTTAGAGAACATGCTTCGTACAACCCGTCATGGATGGATGAAAGCAAGGCAGAAGCTCCATTCGTATTAAAAGATTTTTTAAGCTATTGGGCTGAATACTGTCATGTGGGTACATGCTCTACGACCATGAGGACTGATATTGCACGACAGACAAAAGGAATGAGGACAGACTTGCGTATTACAGAAGATTATGAATTCTGGATTTATCTTTCCACATTCGGCAAATGGGGATTGATACCTGAAGTGCTTTATGTCAGTGATGGAGGAGATGTTACTCAGACACTGGGTTGGCTGAACAAGATGGAGAAGCGTTGGCGTAATGCTCCAAGCATAGCCGAGTGGGAGAAGAGGATTGTGGTGGCTAAGCCGGAATTGCATGACGATGAAGGGTATAAGCGTGCGCGTGGGCGTATATCCCGTAACCTGACTTATTGCCAACTTCTCTCGGGCAGACTGTCGCTCAGTCGTCATGAGGCTCTTGAATATGGAAATTATTTTACGAAAGATGCTATCGGGCGTTTGATGAATGTGGCGAAACATTCTTCTATCACTTGGTGGATGCTTGCCAAATTCTTGAGATACAGAGAATGTCATCGTCAGTAAGTGTGAATATCAATTACTAACTTGTATATATGTGATTTGCATTCTCGTGATTCTGCCATTGCATGCGACATCGGAATGTATGTGATGGGGGATAAGATTATTTATTGAATAATGGAGAAGACAAGAATAAAGGTGTTGTTTGCAATGCACCTGCCACCACCTGTGCATGGGGCGAGCATGGTCGGCGAGTATATAAAGCAGAGCGGTGTGATAAATAGTACATTTGACTGCCGTTTTGAGAATATCGCAACAGCAGAGACACTGACGGATATCGGAAAATTCAGTGTCAAGAAGATTTTTGATGTCTTTGGCCTGGTAAAGAGGCTGAAGAAGGCCGTGAGGGAGTTCCTGCCTGATATTGTATATTACACTCCAAATGCTAAGGGACTGCCTTTCTATAAGGATTTTGTGGTAGTGGAAGCGTTGAAGCGGTGTGGCTGCAGGGTAATCTTGCATTTTCACAATAAGGGTGTGCATACTCGGCAGAACCGCTGGATGGACAATATGCTGTATCGTATATTCTTCAAGGACGTCACAGTCATGCTTCTTGCTGAGGCTTTGTATAAAGATGTTGAGAAGTATGTGGATAGGGAAAATGTGGTGATATGCGAGAATGGCATTCCTGATATAGTGCAGGCGTGCCCCCGTAAGAGTGAAGGAGTAACGCCACGGTTGCTGTTCCTTTCCAATATGATGGAGACTAAAGGCGTGTGGGATTTGATTGACTCGCTGCATATCCTGAAAGAAAAGGTCAAGGTTTTTACTTGTGA
>JAIDEM010000087.1 GCA_029054825.1 Prevotella sp.
CTACAATATTAATATAATAAATTGAAACATATTACGCCCACCTTTATAATAATGACAGTATATTCACACTTTGTCAGAAAAAGCCAGCACCTCCAGCGCACTTTATTCCGTAATCCGACAAACACAACCAAATACAGCCTACAAAGCTGAATACCTACAAGTTTATCGCCCAAAATAAACGAACTTCTTTAGCATTAAATGACGTTTTTTATATAAATAGGCAAAAAACAATGTATTTTTGTCTTGATTTAGAATAATTTTTAGTAACTTTGAACCCAGAATAGTTAAACTAACATATACTTAAAAATGAATTTCAAGAAAAACATCCTATTTTCCGCAGTAGCAATAATGGCCTTAACTGCTTGTACATCAAACGATAGTACACAGTTGACAGTATCAGGGCTCAATCCTACGGCATTCGATTCCATCATCAATAACAAGCCAGTCAAGCTATATACGCTTAAGAACGATAACGGCATGGAGGCATGCATAACTAACTATGGTGCACGTGTAGTTTCCCTTGTCGTTCCTGACAAAGACGGTAAGCCAACAGATGTCGTGCTTGGCTTCGACAATCTCAAGCAATATACGGACACTCTCAACTCTCCAAGTGACTACGGCTCTTCTGTAGGACGCTATGCAAACCGCATCAATCTGGGAAAAGCGACTATCGACGGTAAGGAATACCAATTCAAGCAGAACGACGGTAAGCATTGTCTTCACGGCGGCGGCACGACCGGATGGATGAACAAGGTATATGACGCAGAGCAAATTGGAGACTCAATCCTTAAACTGACCATCATCGCCGAGGACGGAGAGAACGGTTTCCCTGGCACTGTAACTGCTACCACTACATATAAAGTAACAGCTGACAATACCCTTGATATTGTCTGGGAAGCAACTACTGACAAGGAGACTATCATCAATCAGACAAATCACAACTACTACAACCTTAACGGTGATTTATCAAAAGTCGGAACAGACATGATACTGTATGTCAATGCAGACAACTTCACACCTTCTGACAATACATTTATGACTACTGGTGAAATTGTACCTGTAGAAGGCACACCTATGGATTTCCGCACTCCACACGCTATAGCCGATTCAATAAACTCGGAATACATACAGGTGAAGAATGCCGGAGGATATGATCACAACTACTGCCTTAATACATACAAGGACGGTAAGGGTGACGACACTACTGTATGCGCATCTCTCTACTCGCCAAAGACGGGAATATTCATGGAAATGTTCACCAACGAGCCTGGTGTCCAGGTTTACAGTGCCAACTTCCAAGGTGTAGGTAAAGATGCGGAGATTATACGCAAGCATGGTCTGAAATATCCAAAACATGTCAGCGTATGTCTCGAGAGCCAGAAGTATCCAGACTCTCCAAATAAAAAGGATTGGGCGCAGCCAACTCTAAAACCAGGAGAGAAGTATTACAGCCATGCAGCTTACAGATTCTCTGTAAAGTGACAGAGGGAAGACGTGGTATAACATATTGTAAACTAACAACTAATAATTAAAAACCATAAAACCAATG
>JAIDEM010000088.1:0-1250 GCA_029054825.1 Prevotella sp.
AGCATTGGAAAGGCTAAGATAAAGCGTAATCGGCGTTTCACACCGTCTAAGGACGCACCACGGTACGTCCCTACACTGTTGGCAATATTCTCACAGAATAAAACACCTAAAACCCACAACCCCAAACCTACAACCCAATAACCGTATAATCGCATAACCGCGAAAAAAGGCACAAGGAGATGTTTCCTTGTGCCTTTTTTTGTATCATCATCTTATCTTCTCAGCTCTCGCGCCCTACGGCAAAGCCGACATACAGCCGCAACGATTCCGCTATGGCGCTGTCAGAGATGTTATGGTCTATGTAGTCCATGCACTTGCGGTAATACTCCTCAATGACACCCCTGGCATACACTATGCCGCCATGGCTCTCCGTATACTCCACAAGACACTTGATATCCAGCTCCGTGATGTCAAAAGACCTCACCCTGCGCCCTAAATCGGCGATTTCATCGGGAGCGGAAGCGAGGACATGAAGCACAGGGAGCGTCAGTTTCCCCTCCCTCAGGTCGTTGCCTGCAGGCTTTCCCGTCACCTCCGGGTCGGAATAGTCGAGGATATCGTCCCTTATCTGGAACAATATACCTATATTCCTGCCGAACTCGCAGACCTTCTCCATCTCCACCTCACCGACACCTGCCGAGAGAGCGCCGAGACGGCAGCAACACTCGAAGAGCGAAGCCGTCTTTTTCTCGATTACATCGAAGTAATTGTCCATCGAGAAGTCCGTCGAGGAGATATTCTCTATCTGCTTGACCTCTCCTGCCGACAATGTCTGTCCGAGACGCGCCACGGCGTCTGTCATGCCGGCACAGCCCGTCATGGCAATCTCCCTCAGAGACGTGGCAAGGATATAGTCGCCCACAAGGACAGCCATCTTGTTGCCGAAAGAGGCATTCACCGATGCCTGACCGCGACGCCTGTCACTCTCGTCAACGACATCATCATGAACCAGCGATGCTGTATGCAGAAGTTCCAGCGAGCAGGCGGCATGGATGGCACGCATGGCACCGTCGCACAGCTCTCCTTTTCCCTCCCCCTCGCAGCCGGCTTCAGGCGAGAAGGCCTTGGCTATAAGGAGTGTCAGCATGGGGCGCATACGCTTGCCTCCACGGCGCATGATATATTCGAGCACCGTGTCAAGCAGACCGCCGTTTCCCGACAGCGAATCCCTGAAGACAGCGTCAAAACACGCCATTTCATCGGTTATCGGGGCTTTGATATGTGGCAGAGTATCAGTCATAAAACAATAT
>JAIDEM010000088.1:1260-4772 GCA_029054825.1 Prevotella sp.
TTAATGTAAATGAGAGAGTAGGGTGCAGAGTAGGTTTCATTGAATAAGATTGAAAAAAATATTGGTATTAATGAAAACTTTTGAGTAATTTTACAACAAATTTGCAAAATAATTCCCCACCGCCACGGCAGTTGTGGGGAATATGGTTGTAGGTTTTTGGTTTTAGGTTATGGCTTATCAGTATATCAGGTATATGGATATACAGTTGCAACCGACAATCTAAAAACCCATAAGCCTACAACCATATTACCCACAACCCATAACCAAAAACCAAAAACCCTAAAATGGAAAAGATATTCCTCGTCGATGCCTACGCCCTCATCTACAGAAGCTACTATGCCCTCCTCAACAGCAACTTCTACAGCACGCAGCTGCAGATGAACACCGGCACCGTACACGGATTCATGAACACCCTCCACGAGGTCATCACCAAGGAACAGCCCACACATATCGGTGTGGCGTTCGACCACGGCAAGACCTTCCGCCATGAGGCCTATCCGCCCTATAAGGCTCAGCGTCAGGAGACTCCGGAGGACATCAAGGCCGCCGTCCCTGTCATCAAGGAGCTCCTCACCGCCATGAATATCCCCATAATGCAGGTCGACGGATTCGAGGCAGACGATGTCATAGGAGCCGTGGCGACACAGCTCGACAAGGCTCAGGACAGCCTGAATCCCGACAAGCAGATATTCCTCCTCACGCCCGACAAGGACTACGGACAGCTCGTCTCCGACAGCGTCTTCATGTACAAGCCGCGCTTCAAGGGCGGATATGATGTCCTCGGCAAAAAGGAAATATGCGAAAAATACTCCATTTCATCGCCAAGACAGGTCGTTGACCTCCTCGCACTCATGGGTGACTCCGCCGACAATTTCCCCGGATGTCCCGGTGTGGGAGAGAAGACCGCCATCAAGCTCATCAAGGAATGGGACAGCTGCGAGAATCTCATAGAGCATGCCGCCGATATAAAAGGTGCGCTCGGCAGGAAGGTGCAGGAGCATGTCGAGGACATACGCATCTCGAAATTCCTCGCAAGGATATGCACCGACATTCCTGAAATCACCGACACTCTCCCTACACTCCTCCACGACATGGAGTGCCGGGAGTGGAACACCGCCGAACTCGCGCGCCAGCTCGACCTCCTCGAGCTGCGTCAGATAAAACGGAAATTTCTCGCCCTCGCCACAGGAGACGTCAAAGACCTTCCTGCCGAGAGCGAAGAGACCATCACAGAGGAAAAGACCATCACAGGCTATGACCTCTTCGGCGAACCTATATATTCTACCGTAAAGGTTAAAAAAATTAACGTCTCTACCCCACCAATTGAGCGGAAGGAAGAAAAAAACGCAGAAAAAACAGAGGTTACACTACCCCACTACATCTCTGAACTTATTGAGAATGAAACACAACTGAAAGAAATCTGTGACTTTATTTTGACAACAGAGACTTTCGGTTTTCACCTTGAAACCACCTCTTCTGCCCCAATGACGGCAGAAATCGTGTCCCTGACGCTTGTCAGCGGCGAAAAGACCTGGTACCTGCCCTTACCCGAGGAGCGGGAGGAGGCAGTGAGACTCCTCGCCATCCTGAAGCCTGCCTTCAGCGACGAGAAGATAGAGAAGACCGGCCACGACCTCAAGGCGAAGATGATCGTGCTCCACAGATACGGCATCTCGCTGCGCGGAACGCTGCGCGATGTCATGATAGCCCACTACATCCTCGAGTGCGGACTCAACCCCAAGCACACAATAGACACCATAGCCTTCGACTGCTTCCGACATACCCCTGCAAATTTCGAGGAACTGAAGAAGGAGGTCCGCGAGCAGATGAAGGAGGAAGGACAGAAGATGCCGTACCTCAGAGACATGACCCTCCGCGACTTTCCCGTAAGCGAAGCCATGGCATACAGCACAGAACGGGCCTTCGCCGTCACCGCCTCATGGGACATCTTCCGCAGGAGACTGGAGGAGACGGCAGGACAGTGGCACCTCTTCAACGACATAGAGATGCCACTCATGGAGGTGCTATGCGATATGGAACTCACAGGCATATCTCTCGACCTCGACGCCCTGAAAGAAGTGTCACGCACATTCAACGAACGCCTTGCCGCTCACGAGCAGAGGATATACGAGCTTGCAGGAGAGGAATTCACACTCACCAACCCCAAGAAACTCGGCATCATCCTCTTCGAGAAACTACGCCTCGCGGAGAAGCCTAAGAAGACAAAGACGGGACAGTATGCCACCGGAGAAGAGATACTCACCCCGCTGCGCAAGAAGCATCCTATAATAAACGAAATACTTGAATACAAGGGACTTAAGAAACTTATCAACACCTACGTCGATACACTCCCTCTGCTCGTCAACAAGGAGACGGGACGCATACACACCACCTTCAACCAGTGTGTCACGACCACCGGCCGCCTGTCGTCCTCAGACCCTAACCTGCAGAATATCCCTGTGCGCGGAGAAGACGGCAAGGAGATAAGAAGATGCTTCATCCCTCTGCCCTGCCCTACCCCTGAATCCGACGGCAAGACAACGGCAGACGGCAATAGGAAAAACCTCTTCTTCTCCGCCGACTATTCGCAGATAGAACTGCGCGTTATGGCCCATCTCTCCAATGACGAACGCATGATAGACGCCTTCCGCAACGGCACCGACATACACCGCGCCACGGCAGCTACAGTATACCATAAGCAGCTCGACGAGGTGACCTCTGAGGAACGCTCCAAGGCAAAACGCGCCGACTTCGGCATCATATACGGCATCACACAGTTCGGACTGGCACAGAACATGGGCATCGAACGCAGTGAGGCAAAGGAACTCATGAACGGCTTCTTCATCACCTTCCCCAAGATACAGGACTTCATGGAGCGGTGCAAGGAGGAGGCACGGCAGAAGGAGTATGCCGAGACAATGTTCGGCCGCCGGCGATACCTGCGCCTCATGACAAGCGGCAACGGAACAGAGCGCGCCCTCGCCGAGCGCGAAGCCATGAACTCTCCCGTGCAGGGCACGGCGGCAGACATCATAAAGATAGCCATGATACGGATTTTCAGACGGTTCCGCGAAGAAGGCCTCCGCTCGAAGATGCTCCTCCAGGTGCATGACGAACTGAACTTCTCTGTCCTCCCCGAGGAGAAGGACAGGGTGCAGCATATCGTCATAGAGGAGATGCAGGCGGCAGCAACGCTCTCCGTCCCTCTCATCGCCGACTACGGATGGGGCAACAACTGGCTGGAGGCACACTGACGGGTCATGAGGCCTTTTTACGGTTTTTACGGTTAGGCGGTTATGGGGTTATACGGTCTTACGGCTACCACTTGAAACCAATAACCCCAAACCATACAAAACACCTAACCACAAGTGTAGGGACTTTGAGCGTGGTGCGTCCGCAGACGGCGTGAAACGCCGATAGGTGGTTTGGTTGTTTAGACAAAGAGACTCCGCAATTGAGAACCGGCAGACAGCATCATCGGCGTTTCACGCCGCCTGAGGACGCACCACGGT
>JAIDEM010000089.1 GCA_029054825.1 Prevotella sp.
TACATTATCGCAATCTCGGAGAGAAAGGAGGCCGAGAGGCTGGAGGATTCATTCTGACATCAGGTAAAATTTTGGTGATGCCTGACTATTTGAATGATTTTGATACATCCGATATAAGTAACTATGGATATCAAATTCATCGAAATGGAACAGTAACAAAGGGAAAAGAAACATTCAGTGTATTGGCAAACATACATACTCACCAAAAAGGTTCGGGAAGCCCCTATCCATCTTATGCGGGCGTTAAAGGTGAATATGATGGTTCTATTGCGGCAAAAATGAGCAGACCTGTTTTTACCATGGGATATGATAATAACGTGTGGGTGATTCTTCAAAATGAAAGTAACCAAGCTGTTGCAAAGTTGCCTTTCAAAGTGTCTCAACTTTTGAAAGGTAAAGGTAGCAGTTTTGTAAAATATGTAAAATATAATACATGGAAGTTGAGATGAAAACAAATTTATTTTTACTATTATCACTGATGATTATGTCATGCTCTTCCCGTAGCGGCAACGGTGTCTTGGAGATTGACAGCCACGATGTTGACAAGCATGTCTTGGAAGTTGTGAAGCAATATATTAAGGACAATCCTGATTTCTCAAGTTATATTATTGATACAAAGATAGACAATAAGGGCGATTACGGTAACGCTCTGTTTACAATATCTCATTATGACAGCAGTTTGTTTGGTAATGGAGAAGGAAGTTATCCTTTGCATCCGTCAATCAGTTTTAAGGTAGAAGGGAAAACTGTATATGTAATTTCAAATATGGATTTTCTATTAAGAGATGTATCACAAGATGGTAATACGGAAAAGAGAAAAGCGAGTGTTGCATGGTTACACTATTATAATGATGCCGTGATGTATTATATAGGTAGAGGCAAGAAAGTCAGAATAGAGACATTGCGCCCCGATACTATATTTATCAGGAAAAGTGTGCATTTTGAAGCACCTCCAATAAAATAGGTGGAGTATAGAGAATATTGTGCATTGCAGAAGGATAATTGAATTTAGAAATGAAATACATGAGAAAGTTTGTGATAATTAAGACATCAGTGCTGATAGCATTGATATCTGGCGCTTTTTATGCCATATCTGAAAAAAAACAGTATATCCTGAATGATGACAACAAAGAGGAGTTTGCGAAGCTTCGTTGGGACTGGACCATGAATCCTGTAAGAAATGAATAATGAGGCATATAAAGACCATCAGACATATCGGCTTTAGGTTGTTCGTCTTGCTGTTATCCATGCTATGCTGTTCAGCTGTGGCAGACAATCTGGAACTGGATTGCCATGACGCCCTTATCATGGAGAACGGCCGTCCTTCGATGTATCAGTTCGACGGCGGTTACTGCTCCCTCTGGGACAAGACATCAAAGGCAGAAGAACTGTCATTCCACTATTACACGAAGGACCATCTCGGCAACAACCGCGAGGTGTTGGCAGAGGACGG
>JAIDEM010000009.1 GCA_029054825.1 Prevotella sp.
TCTCCGCACGGCGCACAAAACGCTCGTCATTGATGGCAAGCAGACCGCCCTCGCCGGAGATGACGTTCTTTGTCTCATGGAAAGAGAAGGCGGACATGTGGCCAATGCTCCCCAACGGGCGTCCTTTGTAACAAGAGTCTATAGCTTGTGCCGCATCTTCCACGACAAGAAGATTATGCCGCGATGCTATTTCCATAATCTTGTCCATGTCACATGCCACACCGGCATAATGCACGGGAACGATTACTCTTGTACGCTCAGTTATAAGTGACTCTATCTTGTCTGCATCGATGTTCGGGTTGTCTTCACAGCTGTCGGCAAAGACTATCTTGCATCCCTGGCGCACGAAAGCAAGGGCTGAGGACACGAATGTGTAGCTCGGCACTATCACTTCGTCGCCAGGCTGCACGCCTGAAAGGATAGCGCACATCTCCAGGGCATCTGTGCAGGAGGTGGTGAGAAGACATTTCCTGAAGCCATATTTCTTCTCGAAGAATTCCTGACAGCGCTTCGTGAACACGCCGTTGCCAGAGAGCTTGCCCGTGTAGACGGCCTGATACATATAGTGAGCTTCCTTGCCCGTGAGATAAGGTTTATTGAATGGTATCATTTTTTTTACGGTTTTACGGTTATGCGGTTTTACAGTTATTGGTTGTGGTCCATGGACTTCTGTTTGAATATTGCTTACAATGTAGGGACGTACCGTGGTGCGTCCGCAACGGCGTGAAACGCCGATTATGATATGGCAGTATCACCTTATGTATCCTTTCACACAAACCAAAACACTAAAACAACCAAGACATCAATCTGCGTTTCACACAGTCTGAGGACGCACCACGGTACGTCCCTACACATGTGGTGGAGTTCTCCGTTTGGATATGTGTGCGGTTGTATACGGTTATATGTTTTTTGTTTTCTTCTGTTTGAATATTGCTTGCAGTGTAGGGACGTACCGTGGTGCGTCCGCAACGGCGTGAAACGCCGATTATGATATGGCAGTATCACCTTATGCCTCCTTTCCCACGAACCACAACCGCCAACCCACTATCTCATCCATTTATGATATATCGATGTAGAAGAAATCAGTCTTCCGCCACACCTTTCATAAAAACGGCATGCCATTGTGTTGTCACGCTGTGTGGCAACATGAAGGGCAGTCTTCTTGTGCTTCAAGGTGAAATGCAGGGCAGCGTCCATCAGCTTCTTGCCTATGCCCATACCTCTCATGGAAGCGTCAACGGCAAGCAGACCTATCTCGCTGACATCGTCTTTCATCTTCAAAGTGACCATGCCCTTTACAATGCCGTCTTTCCGATAAGCAAGGACATAATCGGCAATAGTGCCGTTCAGGGAATTGTCCATCCACATCCTGTACAGACGTTCAAACTCTCCTTCGGCAAAATTCCTGTCCACCCTGTACCTTGACCTATGGCCTGCCTGCAAGGCAAGAGCGTAAAGCTCTTCATCCGGCTCTACACAAATAGAGACACATTCATCAAGGCTATAGGCATCATGCCCGTGAAGACGGATTTCGTATATATACTTTATATCCACAACCTTGCCGAAATCACTATTGTCCTTTGCCCCTTCGACATATGGGGTCTCTATATATACAAGGTCTATGTCGCCCTCACACAGCCCCTCTGTCTCCTCAGAGATATTGACAGCAAGGGAGTCCGTAACTATTTTCGCCACCTTCAGATGGAAGAACTCGGAATCCCAGTCAAGATATTTTTTCTCTATCATCACAGTCTATTGTCGTGCATGGTTATAAGCTTCAGAACTCCCGACATATCTCAAGACCTTGGGCGACAGCGGCGTTAATCCTCTCATCTACCTCTTCCGGCGTGCTGTAGTCAAGATTTTCCGCAGCGACGGTTACCACCTCGCCCAGTCCCCATAGCGCACCGATGGCCTTTATGTATGGAGTTGCACCATCCATAGGTTCGCCGGTCTTCACATTCATGCCCCTTGTAGTGACGTAAAGCACCTTCCCGCATCTGCACAGGCCCTCGAAATATGTCCCGTTGTCCTTGAATGTGATGTTGAACAGCGACATGTTCTCGATGAACACTTTCAGGATGGCAGGGAAACTCATGTCCCAGAACGGAGCCGCAATCACTATCCTGTCAGCAGAGGCAAGTCTCCTTGCCTGCTCGGCAATCGCCTCCGGCACATATCCTTCCCCACGTTCTGCGAGCACTCGCCTGCCTACCGCATGATAATCCTCACCGTCAAGCACTACAGTCTCTATCTCATACCTCTTGCCCAGTTCTGACATCAGAGGCTCAAGTATTCTCCTTGTCCGTGACTCTCTGTCACGCATACAAGCGTCTATCAATATAAGTTTCATATATAGAAATCTATAATTGTCTGCAAAGATAATATTTTTTTTCGAAAAGCATGAAACTGGCTGTTAAACACATGTCCTAGCCCCCGA
>JAIDEM010000090.1 GCA_029054825.1 Prevotella sp.
GTTATTCATAATATTTAAGAGGTGAAATTATCATCAAGACATCAAAAATCCATACTTTTCCCAAACATATCAAGTCTCTCCATACTTGTACATTCCGTATAAACGGAATCATGTTCCATCAGAAAAAGTCGTCAAACAAGTCAAGAGGCTCTTCTGTAGGGAAATCCTTCTGCTCTTCGATGTATTCTTCCTGCTGTTCCTTAAACTGAAGCATCAATTGCCGAGACTCTCCGGACTTAGGATTCAGCCGATAAAAGCCACGCGTCCCGGCATGCTCTATGGGGGACTCCGGCGTCTTGCTCCGGCGTTGAAGATAAGAAGCGACATCACGGCTGACATCTTCCAACGAAATTGCATCAAAGAATGTGTTGTGGACATTATACACATGCCTTACAATCTTCCTTAAAGGCAATCCTTCCGGAAACCTTAACAACAAATCCGTTATGTCCTTACTGTAGTCTGCCAAACGATATATATAAATATGTATTCTGTTACTATCACCAGGCAAGACAACGTCTGCATACGCGTATCACTATCCTGCCAAAGACCGAAAGGAGTTCTGCCTGTCTTGTAACGGACCGGTAGAACTCCTTCTATTATCATTGTGAGAGAGTCCAAGACTTTCCCATGTATCAAGTCATTCCTTTGATTATGCAAGGACGAGCTTGTCTGCTGCCGCACACACCTTGCCCTCTTTCATCAGCCATCCAGCACCCATGAGCACCTCAATCTCGCTGATTTTTGCATTCTTAGCTATCTGTGCGACTGTCATTGGCTGTGCCTCGCTTGCAAGTGTCTGATAGACATCACCTGCACGGAAGCCGATATTCTCCACTGTCATATCAACAGTCTTGGCTGTCTTTGTTGTACAAGCCTTCTTCGTTGCACAAGCTTTCTTTACCGGTGCAGCTTTCACAGCTGCCTTTGTTGTTGCCGCTGTCTTTGTTGTTGCAGTGGCTGTTTTCTTTTCTGCCATAATATGTACCTGAAAAATATTTATATATAAGTCTCTTTTCGTAACTATGATGCAAAGGTAAACATTATTTCCGATACAAGCAACAGAAAAGTGCAATATTTAAGAAAGTTTTGTCACATTGACAGTAGACTGGCTTTTTTATTGACAAACATCAAAGGACACGATTGCTAAATATCAAGAATTCAGTCCTTCAGGTCCAGTTTCAGTTGCAATTCATCAAGCTGCTTCTGATCAAGGAAGCCAGGTGCATCAAGCATTGTGTCACGTCCGCTGTTGTTTTTAGGGAATGCTATGACATCACGTATGGAATCCAAACCTGCCATTATGCTAACAAAACGGTCGAAGCCGAAAGCAAGTCCTGCATGTGGAGGTGCTCCATACTTAAATGCATTGATGAGGAAGCCAAACTGCTGCATGGCCTTTTCCTGAGTAAAGCCGAGAACCTCAAACATCTTTGCCTGCAACTTACCGTCGTGTATACGGAGCGAGCCGCCTCCTACTTCTATACCATTGCAGACAAAGTCATATGCCTTAGCACGAACCTTTGCCGGGTCAGTGTCAAGCAACGGAATATCATCAGGATTAGGCATAGTGAACGGATGATGTGTAGACATCAGACGCTGCTCCTCTTCACTCCATTCAAAGAGAGGGAAATCGACAATCCACAGACACTCGAACCTGTCCTTGTCCATCAAGCCGAGACGCTTACCCATCTCAAGACGAAGGGCACAGAGCTGCACACGTGTCTTGTTTGGATGCTCACCGCTGAGAACAAGTATCAGGTCTCCTTTCTTTGCGCCACATCTGTCTGCTACAGCCTGTATCTGCTCTGGAGTATAGAACTTGTCTATAGACGACTTTATCGTGCCGTCAGCATTCAGTTTGATATATACAAGTCCTTTTGCGCCGACCTGCTGCGACTTGACGAACTCCGTCAGCTGGTCAAGTTGCTTGCGCGTATAGCTTGCACAGCCTTCCGCAACAATACCGCCGATATAGTTAGCTGAGTCAAATACGGCAAACTGTCCTGCAGGGAAAGCGTCCTTGAGTTCCTGGAATTCCATACCGAAACGAAGGTCCGGCTTATCGGAACCATACTTCTCCATGGCCTCATGCCATGTCATCTGGCGCAATTTGGCAGGAAGTTCCACGCCTCTTATCTCCTTAAAGAGTGAGCGTGCCATATCCTCAAAGAGCGTTATGACATCTTCCTGGTCCACAAAAGACATCTCACAGTCTATCTGTGTGAACTCTGGCTGGCGGTCAGCGCGAAGGTCCTCGTCACGGAAGCACTTGGCTATTTGGAAATAACGGTCAAAACCAGAGACCATAAGCAGTTGCTTGAGGGTCTGAGGAGACTGCGGAAGCGCATAGAACTGTCCTGGATTCATTCGTGAAGGTACGACAAAATCGCGTGCGCCCTCAGGCGTAGAGCCTATGAGTATCGGGGTTTCCACCTCTATGAAGTCACGTGAGTCAAGGAAATTGCGTATGATGATTGCCATACGGTGACGCAGCTCAAGGTTATTGCGCACACAAGAACGGCGCAAGTCAAGGTAACGGTACTTCATTCTCAGCTCGTCACCACCGTCGGTATTGTCCTCTATCGTGAATGGAGGTGTCTGGCTTTCGCTGACGATATTCAGTTCGGAGACAACAATCTCGATGTCTCCTGTCGCTAACTTGGAATTCTTGGAGTAGCGCTCGGCTACAACGCCCGTTGCCTGAACGACATATTCACGTCCAAGATGTCCTGCCTTCTCGCGGAGTTCCTCAGGAGCATCATCACTGAACGCCAACTGTGTGATGCCGTAACGGTCGCGGAGATCGACGAAAATCAAAGCGCCGAGATTATGCACGCCCTGCACCCAGCCGGCGAGCGTCACAGTCTGACCAACATTTTCTATGCGGAGTTCACCGCAGGTATTTGTTCTGTACATCTTTATATATTAAATAATGTATATTTGTTTACGGAATGCAAAATTAAGAAAAATTTATGGAATAATCAAAATTTCCATTGTTTTTATTTGTAATAAGAGAAAAATGTTGTAATTTTGCACTTGGGTCGTACTGGTTAGATCGGGGAACTCATCAAATAATCTAAGAAAACTGAGAACGCGTGTACTC
>JAIDEM010000091.1 GCA_029054825.1 Prevotella sp.
GCAGGAAAGACAATACGCATTACAATGTGCATGGTGCGCTGATTGTGGCAAACCGTCTTGCGGACGCCATAGGAGACGCTGTCCCTGCTCTGAAGGAGCATGTCCGTCATTATGACTATGTCGTGTCGGCAGAGGGACGTGGCAATTTCCTTACACTCGACGAGGCTGTGAAGGCTGTGCCGGAAGGGACGCAGACAACGGTCTTGGTGCTCGACGGTAAGTTCAAGAAGCCACGGACATCAAAGAAGATAAAGTACGAGACCCGTCAGAAGGCGGCGCTCACAGAATAAATAGAATAATGTGCCGAGTGGGGATGGCTGCAATGGAAACATCCCTTTATGCAGAACAATAAGTGACGAAGACACTGATATACAGACTTTCACTGGCTTTCCTCATTTCCGTCTTCCTTATGGGCTGTTCCACGAAAGAACGCTTTGCCGAGGGAGAGATGGAGATAAGGAAAGTCAGTGTCGTAACGGACAATCCTTCGATAGACACGCAGATGATGCGCAATTATGTGCGTCAGCTTCCAGGAATGGAAAACGGAAAGCGTGTACACCATGCCTATGATACTGTGCAGACGAGACTCACATGTGAGGACCTTGTCACGGCTCTTTCCAATCAGGGTTATCTGCACGCCGATGTCAGGTCGTCGGTATATGTACGCCCGAAGACCGCAGGGGACAGGAATCCCAAATGTGAGGTGATGTATTTTCTCCATCCTGGCGAGCCTTATGTTGTCCGCGACATAAAGTATGATATACGTGATGCACGCATAGACACACTGCTCCGTGGCATACCTGTGTCGGACAGGCATATCGTGGCAGGGAAGACATTCAGCGTGGCAGACCTGAACGCCGAGCGTTCTATGATAGCCGGTTTCCTGCAGGACAGGGGATACTACAGGTTCAACAAGGACTTCATACGCTTTGAGGCAGACACCGTCAGAGGGCAGAAGACCGTGGGGCTTACGCTCCTGCTGCTTCCTTACCGTGCCAACAACAATGCCAAGGAAGAGCCGCATCCGTGCTATACGGTGCGCAAGATAAATTATCTCCCTGGTGGAGGGGACGAGAAGGTCGTATTGAGAAACAGTGTGCTCGATGTCTGCACGGAACTGCGGGAGGGGATGCCTTACAGCGCATCGGCCTTGCAGGGGACATATCAGCGTTTCGCGCGTCTTCAGGCACTGAGATATACCAATATCAGGTTTCGTGAGATAGTGGATACATTGACAGTGTCTGCGGATTCCATGGCTATGGCTGAGGCAATGTATGACGGTTATGGCGATATGCAGCCCGATTCTGTAGCAGGGAGGTCTGTACGCTATGCGCTGGACTGTGACATACAGCTGTCTTCACGCAAGCCGAACTCTATATCTGTGCAGCCGGAAGGAACGAATACAGCCGGTGACCTCGGAGCGGCGGTGTCTCTTACCTACTCCAACAGGAATCTTTTCCATGGTTCCGAGACCTTCTCCCTGCAGCTTCGTGGCGCATACGAGGCTATAACCAAGTTGGAGGGTTATAATGACAAGAATTATATAGAGTACGGACTGGAGTCCAAGGTACAGTTCCCACGGTTCATAGCACCGTTTATCTCCAACTCGTTCAAGCGCAATATACAGTCTACAAGTGAGTTGAGCGTGTCGTATAACCTGCAGAACCGTCCGGAGTTTCATCGCCGTGTGTTCTCTACGGCTTGGCGTTACAAATGGTCTGAGCCACACCATCATACCAGTTACAAGCTGGACATGATAGACCTGAACTACATATATATGCCGTGGATTTCGGAGACATTCAGGCATGATTATCTGGACTCGGACGACAATCGCAATGCTATCCTCCGCTACAACTATGAGGACCTGTTCATAATGAAGATAGGCTTCGGTCTCTCGTACAACAACGGCACCAATGCATATAAGTTCAGTATAGAGACGGCAGGAAATATCCTCAACGGCTTTGCACGGGCTTTTGACTTCAAGAAAAATGACGACGGACAGCATACACTGTTCAATATAGCCTATGCACAGTATGTCAAGGGAGACTTTGACGCGACACATGTGATGAAGCTCTCGCCCGGTTCAGAACTCGTGTTCCATGGCAGACTCGGTATAGCATATCCATACGGGAACTCCCGGATCCTGCCGTTTGAGAAGCGGTATTTCTCCGGTGGAGCCAATTCTGTGCGAGGCTGGGCGGTAAGAGGCCTCGGTCCTGGCAGATACGGCGGTACAGACGGGCGTATAGATTTCATAAACCAGACGGGCGACATAAAACTCGACTTGAATATGGAGTATCGCATGTTCCTGTTCTGGAAACTGTATGGTGCGGTGTTTGTCGATGTCGGCAATATATGGACGATACGCGAATATGAGAACCAGCCTGGCGGACAGTTTAGGTTCAACGAGTTCTATAAGCAGCTTGCCGCTGCCTACGGACTCGGCGTGCGTCTTAATTTCGGATACTTTATCCTGCGTTTCGACTGCGGCATGAAGGCTGTCAATCCGGCATACACCAAGCAGCGGGACCATTATCCGATATTCCATCCTGACCTGTCGCGTGATTTCGCGTTCCATTTCGGTGTGGGATACCCGTTCTGACATACGGTTGTTTAGTGGTTTAGTTGTTTGGTCGTGAGGCGCCCCTGCAGAGTTCACCGTTTCATAACTGAAAGACCGCCTAACCGCACAACCGTCTAACCGTAAAATACAACAATGAAGCAAAAAGTTATAATATCGACATCTTTAGAACAGCATCTTGACGATGCAATAAAGGCAGTCACTCCTGACCGTCTGTTCCTGCTCTGCGATGAGACCACGGCAGAGGTATGCTTGCCGAAAGTAAAGACTCTCGGTTGTCTGAAAGATGCCCGTCTCATTGTCATAAAGGCCGGTGATGCCGACAAGTCTCTGGAGGCTGTCTCCTGTGTCTGGGAGTCTCTGCAGAGCGGTGGGGCGACACGCCACTCCATGATGATCAATCTTGGAGGAGGAATGGTCACCGACCTTGGTGGCTTTGCGGCATCGACATTCAAGCGCGGAATACACTTCGTGAACATTCCTACTACGCTCCTTTCTCTCGTCGATGCGTCAGTAGGAGGGAAGACAGGCATAAACTTCGGAGGCCTGAAAAACGAGATAGGAGTGTTCAATACCGCTGATGTCGTTATACTTGACACGCAGTTTCTCGATACTCTCTGCAATGTGGAGATACGCTCGGGCTATGCGGAGATGATAAAGCACGGCCTGATATACAACGATCCTGACTGTGGTGCAGAAGGGACACGGGAGCGGATGTGGGCAGAACTAATGAATTTTGACGTCACAGCTCCTGACCTCGGTCAGCTTCAGCGTATGGTCGCTGAATCGGTACTGGTGAAGGAGCGTATTGTGGAAATAGATCCTTTGGAGCATGGACTTCGCAAGGCTTTGAATCTCGGACATACGGCAGGCCATGCCTTTGAGAGTTTCGGCATGGCGTGTGGCGAGAGGCTGGACGGTAAGCGTAATGTCGGTGTGCATCCAGTCCCACATGGCTATGCTGTCGCTTACGGCATGATATGCGAGTTGTGGCTGTCGTGTGTCAAGACAGGGTTCCCGCAGGATATAATGCGCACAACAGTGAAGTTTATTGACGAACATTACGGCAAGATGCCTATAACCTGCGATGACTACGAGACACTGTTCGAACTGATGACCCATGACAAGAAGAACACCGCAGGAACAATCAATTTCACCCTGCTTTCAGGCATAGGAGAGATAGTAATCAACCAGACGGCCACAAAGGAGGAAATATTTGAGGCTTTGGACTTTTATAGAGAAAACTGATGAAGCAAGTTAGAGCGAAAAAACAATTAGGCCAGCACTTCCTTACAGACCTCGGAATTGCACGGCGCATAGCAGACACTGTCGATGCGTATCCTGGCATTCCCGTATTGGAGATAGGACCGGGAATGGGTGTCATGACCCAATATCTGAAAGAGAAGCCACGCCCATTCAAGGTCGTGGAGATAGACAAGGAGAGTGTGGAATATCTTAACGAACGCTGGCCGGACTTCAGCGCGCAGATAATCGGCGGAGACTTTCTCCGCATGGACCTTGACAAGGTGTTTGACGGAGGTCAGTTTGTGTTGACGGGCAATTATCCTTATGATATTTCTTCGCAGATATTCTTCAAAATGCTTGACAACAAGGAACTTATCCCTTGCTGCACAGGCATGATACAGCGCGAGGTGGCTCTGCGTATTGCCTCGGAGCCTGGGACAAAGGCTTATGGAATACTGTCAGTGCTTATACAGGCATGGTATGATACAGAATATCTGTTCACTGTTGACGAGACGGTTTTCAATCCGCCGCCGAAAGTCAAGTCGGCAGTAATACGTATGACGCGAAACGGTGTCACAGACCTCGGATGTGACGAGGCTCTGTTCAAGCGCGTGGTGAAGACCGTCTTCAACCAGCGTCGCAAGATGTTGCGCGTGTCGCTGAGGCAGATATTCAACGGGACGACACAGGCACGCCCCGAATTCTTCACAAATGAGATAATGACAAGACGTCCAGAGCAGCTTACCGTCCAGCAGTTTGTAGAACTTACAAATCTAGTCGCCGAGGAACTTGCTGCTGCAAACGGTTAGGCGGTTGCGCGGTTATACGGAGATTACTCTTCCTATAACTCACAACTCACAAACTTCCGATTAAGTGAGAACGGTCAAAAGCTTGCTTTTAGACTGTCGAGCTGAAGGAAAATCGAGCGAAGCTTAACAAAAAACAATATCCGTCCCATCCTACAACCGTACAATCGAAAGACCGTACTTTTTCCCAATGCTCCGCATAAATGACACTATAGAGACCATGAGAGGCGAGCATCTGCTTGCCGAGATGTCGCTGTTGCCGCAATGGCGACGGCAAGCCGCTCTGTGTTACAGCCATGAGTCAGGCAGGCGGGAGTCCACCATGGCATTCCGTCTGTTGCAGGATATGACAGGGCTCCGTGATATCGAGTTCTCTGTCGGCGAGCACGGGAAACCGTGGATAAAAGGGATTCCGGACATTCATTTCAATCTCTCCCACTGCAAGTATGCTGTCGCCTGTGTCGTGGACAGCGTTCCTGTCGGCGTGGATATAGAGCGCGTCGGCAGATACAGCCCTCGTCTTGCAAAGTATACCCTCTCTCCAGAGGAGTGGCACTATATCCATTATGCCTCCTCAGACACATCTGTTCCACGCCCTTATGAGGAGACAGACCTGCTGTTCACTGTCCTCTGGACTAAAAAGGAATCGCTCTTGAAACTTATAGGTACAGGTATAACGGATAATCTACGCCATGTGCTCAAAGAATATGATGGCCAGGTCTCATTTAACACCATCATGGATAAAGAGCGCAGATATGTATGCACCGAGGCATATTTTCTGTAAGAAGAAACAAGAAGAACAATAAATCCCAACATGATGCATCATGTTGGGATTTATTGTTCCATTTGCTCAGAAAGGGTATCCGATGGCGAAATTGAGGCATTGTGCCTTGCTGAATCTTGGTGTGTTGAAATATCCGCCCTTGCCGGTATCGTATGGTGCGTGTACGATGAAAGCCCAGTCGAGGCGTATGATGAAGAAGTCAAGGTCGTATCGTATGCCGATGCCTGCATCTACGGCAAGGTCTTTCAGGAAGTTCTTGGCACGGAAACTCATGCCTGGAGTATCTTTGCGGTGCTTGTCGAGCACCCATACATTGCCGGCGTCTATGAATGCCGCTCCGTAGAGCGAGCCGAAGAGGCGCGGACGGTATTCGAGGGAGAACTTGAGTTTCATGTCGCCGTTGGCAAGCAGGTAGTTCATCTCCTTATTTTCAACGCCAGGAGCGTCAGGGTCACTGTATCGGAATGAGCCTGGTCCTACGCTTCTTGTAGAGAAGCCGCGGAGGTCATTGGCACCTCCTACGTAGTATTGTTCGGAGAATGGGGCATAACTTGTGTTACCATATGTGAACATCCATCCGCCGAGAGCATGGGCTATGAGGCTGGCGTTTGGACTTACACGCCATAGTTTGCGCCACTCGAGGTCGAGCTTCACGAATTGTCCTACTGGGGCGTTGAACATTGTCTTCCCTTCCTCACTCCATGATTTGTCTCCGATGGACAGTATGCCGTTGGCGATGTTGCCGCATTCGGTGACTGTTCCTGAGAAGTATATCGGGTGGCGCTTCGTGGAAGGTGATGTGTAGGTGTAGGAGTAGCGCATCTTAGGCAGGAAGTTGTCTTCCAGTGCGACTAGTGCGACGATGGAGTTCTCCATTTTATCCCAAAACTCGTCGGAGCTTTCTGCGACGTATGAATAGTCTACACTCAGCGGAGTGAACGAGTGACGTGACACTTCGTTTGGCTTGTAATTATATGTCAGTTCGCCTGAGAGGACGTGTCGTCTGTAGGAGCCAGTACGGTTTATGGTCTCTCTGGCTATGCGCAGAATCGTGCTTGCCGATGTTTGTACAAGGGACAGTGGGGCAGTACGGTTTGCTGCTCTCATGCGGCGGAAGCGGTGTATGTCCGGGCGCATGAAATTGGGCAGCAGAAGGCGTGGCAGTTCAAGAGTAAGGTCGGTGATGATGCTGTAGCTGCCGTTCTTTCCTGCATTGTTCTTCCCGACATTGAACTCATAGTTTCCTGATACATTGAATGACAGCAGTTCTCCGCCGCGGAATGCGTTACGCATGGCGAAGCTTACACCTGCTCCTGGACCGAGACGGCCGTTTGACTTCTGGGTGTAATTTGCCTGCAGTGCTATGTCATATGGCTTGTCGAGGATGCAGTCGACTGTCATGTCGAGTATGCAGGAATCGGGGCTTGCGGAGTCTTGTATAGCAGTCAGGCTGTCTGCTGTAGGCATCGAACGTGGTGTAAAGTTTATGTCAACGTAAGAGAATATGCCTTTTTGGGACAGTCTTGTCAATGACTCCTCGTAGTTGGTTTGCGAGAAGAGGTTACGGCGGCGCAGAAGGATGTCTTTCAGCACTATCCTCGGTCGTACGGCTGGTCTCTTCCCTGCATAGTGTATGGTGAGTGTACGGCGTGTGACGGAGTCTGTCAGCTGTTCGGTGAAGTTGCGGCGTATGCGGAAATCGGTCTTCCCGATATACCATTTCCTGCTTGCCTCGACAGGTAGTGAGTCTACTTTATGTAGTATGAGCTGCACACGCTCTGGGGTCTTTACCGTGTCGGCGGCATATGTGGAGTATTGCTGTTTGTAATAATAATAGCCGTTGTTGCGGAAGATGTTGTAGAGGCGGTTGCGCTCATTTTCAAGTGCACTTACGGAGAACGGATCGCCTTTATGGAGGAATGTGGTGCTGTCATTGAACAGTGCCGTCTCTTCTTCCGAGTATCCTTGGTATGCTATGCTGTCAAGGGTGAATACGGGACCCATGTTTACGGTGTAGCCGACTTTTGCCTTGTGAGGGCGGAGGATGCTGTCGCGGCGTGTCGTGGTGGGCTTCCCCTCATGGATCTTGTATCCTACTGTGCCACGGAAATAGCCGTTGTTCTCAAGCACGGTCTTTGCCACGGATATGCGCAGCTCAGGGTTCACATCGTTGATGAGCACGGGAGCTTTGCCGAAACTGGACGTCAGCCATTTCGGTATCCCACCTTTTTTCTGTGAGAAGGCGTTCCATATCCACAGTCCCCAAGGGAATGGTGTACGGTAATACGAAGAGCCGAAGAACGCTCCGTTAGGGGCGCAGGCAAGCACTGCCTCAAGCTCTTCCTGAGTGTCGATATAGTGGTCGGCAGTCAGGCGGTCATGCGGTTGTCCAGTCGTGATGTATTCGGTTTTCTTCATTCCTGTATACAGTTGTTCGCCGGGCTCCAGGGAAGAAGTCGTGGAGCATCCTGCCATGACGAGCATCAGGGGGAGAAGTATGGCAATATGTTTCAATGAATGTTTATTTGGCATTGATGGAATCCTTTCTTGCGTTTGTGGAGTCGGTCGGCTGTACGGCATTTTTCCTGTTGCCTGTCATCTGTGAGGCAGCAGGATGGAACAGTTCATATAGGTTGCTGAATTTTCTCTTGTACATATATCCGGCACCGAACTGGTCTACATATCCTTCAAGATGGTCATAGACATCATGTTTGTAGAACAGGCGCAGATACTGGTTGGAGGTGTCGTGCAGACGGTATTGCATCTCTACATTGTCGAAGATGGAAGCCGTCTTGCCGTCTGCTTCATGGCCTGTGGCTATCTTTCCGCCGATGGAGACTGAAAGACGGTTGTTCCAGAAGCGTTTAGCAAATTTGAAGGCGTAGTCTGTACGTATCGTACCGTCTTCACGGATAGAGTTCTCAAGTCCGACACTTAGGTCGAGTGTACGCAGGGCACTGCCTGTAATGCTGTTTATCTGCGACTGCAGGAAGTTGCTCAGTGCGGAGTTCATCGTGAAGTTAGACGAGTTGTCTCCTGAGAGGAACATGCCAGTCGTGAGCATGGTAACAGCTAACTTGCCTCTCTCCTCTATGGACATCATATTGAGCTGGTCTGTGACCGACTGGTCTTCTGGAGCAGAAATGGTAAATTGCAGTCCCATATCGTTAAGGGTCTTTGACAGTACGACACCGCATTGGAAGTCCACGACTCTGTTGGCTTCGGCAGTATTTACATTGGCGCGCACATTCTCTGTGGCGGTAATGGATAGCTTCGGATTCATTATGTCGCCTGTGAACTCTATGTATGAATCCTGTGAAATGGTGAATGTCTTCAGAGGTATGACAGGCAGGGAATATTTCATCTCTCCTTGCGATATGGTATATCTTCCTGTCATGGACATGCCGTCCTGCTGGTAGAGGAAGCGCAGGCTTCCGTTGCCGATTATCTCAAGGTAGTTGCTGTGGTTTGTATTCAGCCAGCAGGTGATGTGTGAACCCTCTTGTATGTTTATGCTCATGTCTACTGAAACGCCGTTTACAGGCGGCAGTTTTGATGTCTGCTGTTCTTCCTTTGAGAAGTCAACGAAATCTACAAGCTCCTTGAGTCTGTTATCTGTGGTGATAGGGGAGTCTTTCAGGATATAATAGACATCTGTGGTAGGAAGTACCTCAAGGCCGCCGCGCACTTTCAGCGCATCAACCTCGCCCTTGACAGAGCAGAGGAAGTTGATGTATGCTTTTCCGTATGCGAGAGAGTTCCTGCTCTCTTTCGCATCGACCACGAGGATGTTCTTGGCAGAGATTCGCAGATCTGCATACATGTGGCCGAGGTCAGCAAAATTGTATGTGCCGTTGACTGTAAGAGCCTGGTCGCGTGAGTCGAAGAATCTGAAGTTCTCAAATTTCACATGTGATTTTTCTATGGTTACCGGAGTGCTGTCCATCTTCAGTTTTACACCATAAGGCACAGATACGAGCAATGCCCGTGACAGGTCTGCTGTGCCGTTGACATCAGGCCTGTCAAGTTCTCCTTGGATTGTAAGATGACCGACAGCGACACCTTCCAGACCGATGATCTGGTCCGGGATGAAACCGTTGACGAGGTTCAGAGGCATTTCCTTCATGTCTATTTCTGCATCGATGCGGTCGCCGCCATTAATGAAATAGTATGTTCCCTGCACTGTTGCTACCTCTGCATCGTCCTTATAGAGCACGCCGTCAATATGGTGGGAGCCGTCATTCTGAGGCATGTATACGATTTCTGTTGACAGGTTGCCAAGATTGTATCCCTCATACATGAACTGGTGTATGTCCATATTTGCCGATATGGACATGTCTTCCTTGTTAAGTATGATATGGTAGTCTCCGTTGGCGATGCCTTTTATGTCAGGCATGTATGGCATTACCGATATGATGTCGGCAAGGTCAAGATTGCTTATTGACACTGTCACGTCTTGCAATGCAGTAGTGTTCTCGTCATCAGTATATATTTGTATGCCTGTGTTTTCATTGTCCTGCAACTGTACTTTTGCCGACACACGCATATCATTATTAAAAGCTATATAGTTGTCTTTGTTGACCTTGAACTTTCTGTATCCGAGCACGGCATCATCTCCGTCGATAGTCACTTTAATGCCGTTCTCTGTCATCATGGCTGCAAGTCCTATCTCGAGTCCCCGCTTGTCATTCTTATCGTCAAGAGCCATCTGGAATGTCAGGCTGTTCGGACGTATGGCACCGTGCATGTCAGCCTTGAATGAATATTGCGGATTGTCCTTTCCGTTTTCCACGGTGAGCCTGTAATTCGTCTGTTCTTTTTCGGGCTGAAGTGCAAGATGTATGTCGTCAAGCTGCATCTTTCCCGTTTTCAGAGTGTCAAGCTGTATGTCTCCATTGATTCCTTTTTCTGGGGACATCTCCATATCGGCATATATGGAAGAGAAAGAGTAGCCGATACCACCGAGCAGGCGTGCGATAGGGTTGTCTTTGTCAGCCTTGACATACAGCCGTCCTTTAGGAAACTTGCTGCGCAGGGCTATCTCGTCGATTACTCTGTTGCTGATTTGTGATTTTATCTCGTTAGCGAGAGCATTGCCGAGATTCAGGAGCTTCTTGTATCCGAGACTGAAATCTGTCTTGAATACAAGGTCTCCGCAGTCGATGTCTACATGGGTGGTATCACGTCGTGTCAGGGCATCGAGATTTATGTGGTATGCATAGTGTATGTCAGCAGAATCCTTAAGGGTGAAATCGTATATTGTACCCTTGACGGCATGGTTGTTGTCAAAGTCACTGGCGATGGCAAGCGATGCTGTCATTGATGTTGATAACGGAGCGTCGACAAGGCGTAGGGCGTAGAGGTCGATGTTTTTTACGTCGCCGGATATCTTGCCTCTCACACCGCCCTTCATCATCTGCGCATCAAGGACAAAATCTGTGTTGAGTATTTCCGACGGTGTATGTATTTCTGCATGGGCTATGCCGTTCCGTAGCGACATGTCTGCCGAAGCACCGTTTAGATTATATTGCCCATAACGGAAACCATGTATCTTTGCTGTGGCTCTGATGTCGGTTCTCTTCGAATAGATGTCAGTGCCTTTTCCATTGACTTTGATATTACCCGATAGTCTGCCCAGTCCATATCCCGGCAGGAATTTGTTGAGATTAAGCCTTTGGATGTCAAGTGCAGCCTTGTAGGTCTCGCCGCGCATGTCGTATGCGAGCTTGCCGGATATCTTCCCGTTATTGCCTGTGGCACGTAGATTCAGCTGTGCGTCTGCGGCAAGTCTGTCAGTGCTGTCGAGATTGCGCAGGGTGCATGTCAATGTTCCAGACAACATTGTAGGTATGTTTACGGAAATGTCATTGACCTCCATCCGCTTCATATTGCCTTCGATACATCCTTTTATAGTGGAAGGCTGTGCAGGCCATAGGCGTTTCATGTCTTTCGGGAGATATGCCGCGGCGAAAATCATGACATCTTCCTTGCCGAGTGAAGCGTCTAAACAAGCATTGGTCTTGCCGGGATTTTTCGCATCAAAGGTTGTGAAATCAAAGTCGATATTTCCTTTTATGGTGGAGTAGGGGGTGATGAGAGACAGGTCGTTGACATGCACGGCGGCTGTGTCGAGGTCTATCTTCCCCTTCAAGGACTTTATTGTCAATCCCGATTTCTCATAGAGATGACTGTCCCTTACGAGCATGGCAAGACTGTAATTCTTCTCTTCTTGTCTGAACATAAGGTCTGCGATGCTTATATTCAGTCTGCTGATGTCTATATGGTTGTAGTCCAGTCCTTTGACCTTTGTCTCGAATCGGTTGTCATATTGCAGTTTGCTGTCGGCAAGAGTCGCGGAAGCAAGTCTGTATTCTGAGGATTTAAGGTCAAAGATACCGTTTCTCACGCCGAACGAGCCGATGCTGGCTGTGATGTTCAGCGTGTCTCCTGGTAGATGAACTTTTATTCTTGATTTAGTGATGTCAAGATTCTTTACCTTGACAAGCCACGGCGTTTCAGATTTGGTAGTATCCTCCTTTGCCGTGTCCGAGAGGCAGATGTCGAGGTCTGCGCCTGTCATCCGTGCCTTGTTTATCAAAACAGAATCGTTTTTGAGGTCTATGCCGTGAGAGACGACACTCAACTGTCTTACTTTGCCTTTCACACGACAGTCAGAGACAAAGCCGTTGGTGTTGAGCGTTACACTGTCAAACAGCAGTGCATCCACCTCGACTTTTCCTTTGAGCAGCGGGCGTAACTGTATGTCGCACAACACGTCGCGTGCTTCAATGATGGTGTCTTTTACATGAGGCATAGAGTCATTCTGCTGAATGGCTTTTACACCGTTGAGGCTTATATCTATCGGGAAGCGTAGGCGGACATCTTCTATGGAGATGTCCATGCCCGTTTTCTCTGATGCATATTGCGTGACAATGCCTACCGCCCATCTTTGTACAGGAGGGCAGTATAGCAACAGTGTCAGTAGCAGGAATATGACGAATGGCGATGCAGCGATGCCAATCAGCCAATAGAATGATTTTCTTAACGGTGAACTCATGTGTTAAGCGGATAGGCGTGCCTGTTTTGTTATTGGTTTATGGTTGACGGCTTCAGGTAAGGTAATCAACCTTAGCCCTAAAACCAACTGACCACATTATGGTGTCATAATCTGCCAAAGCTTGTCCTCCGGTACTGGGGCGGTGATGGATATATGTTCTTTTGATACAGGATGTGTGAACTCCATCTTACGGCTCAGCAGCGATATGCTGCCGTCAGGGTTTGAGCGAGGTGCACCATATTTCAAGTCTCCTTTTATGGGCAGGCCTATTTTGGCAAGCTGGCATCTGATTTGGTGATGCCGTCCTGTGAGCAACCGTATCTCCACGAGCATGTATCTGTCAGAACTGCCGATGAGCTTGTAGTCGAGCATGGCCTTTTTAGTGCCGGGTCTCTCGTGCTCATAGGCGTAGCTCTTGTTTTGCTTTTCGTTTCTTGACAGCCAGTGGGTTAGGCGTGTAAAGCCGTCAGATAGCAACTCAGCATTCTTGCTTGCCTTCTCCTCTGTCTTTGCAACGATTGCCCAATATGTTTTCCTCACACCCTCTTCACCTTCCTTATTCTGGAACATCCTGTTGAGTCGTGGAAGGGCTTTTGACGTGCGTGCGAAGAGGACAAGGCCATATACAGGACGGTCAAGGCGATGTACTACCCCAAGAAATACGTTTCCGGGTTTCATGTACTTCTCCTTGATATACTCCTTGACAATATCCGAGAGGGGGACATCGCCGGTCTTATCGCCCTGGACAATCTCCCCACTCTCTTTATATACCACAATGATGTGGTTGTCTTCGTAAATTACGCGCATTACATGTTCATGCCGCCGTCAACCTGGATAACCTGTCCGCTGACATAGCTTGATAGGTCGGATGCCAGATATACGGCAGTGTTTGCGATGTCGGCAACCTGTCCTGCACGGCGAAGAGGAATCTTCTTTGCCCATTCCTTGCGCACCTCGTCAGGAAGCTGTGCTGTCATTGCTGTCTCAATGAAGCCTGGTGCGATGGCGTTTGCACGGATGCCTTTTGCGCCCATCTCCTGTGCGATAGACTTAGCCAATGCTATGAGACCGGCCTTTGAGGCTGCATAGTTGCACTGGCCTGCATTGCCGTGGACACCGACTACAGATGCCATGTTGATGATTGAACCGCCCTTCTGACGCATCATGATAGGTGTGCAGGCGTGTATGAAGTTGAATGCCGATTTCAGGTTGACATTAATGACTGCATCCCACTGGGCTTCTGTCATGCGGAGCATAAGGCCGTCTTTTGTGATACCTGCATTGTTGACGAGGATGTCGATGGCTCCCATCTCTTCCTTTATTTTCTTCACAATGGTCTCTGTCTCCTCAAAGTCAGCAGCATTGCCGGCATAAGCATTGCACTTTACGCCTATTGCTTCTATCTCTTTGCGTGTAGCTTCGAGTCCGGCAGCCATCTCGTCGTTGAGCACGAGATCCGTGAATGCTATATTAGCACCTTCTTCTGCAAATTTCAGCGCGATAGCCTTACCGATACCGCGTGCAGCACCTGTGATAAGTGCTGTCTTTCCACTTAATAATCCCATGATAGTTTGTTGTGTGTTAATATTTTTGTTTTGTGTCTTGAATTGTCTGTTTATATATTATATTTGTGTGGATATTACAATCCTTTGCTTTTTCCCAATGCTCCGTATACGAATTTCGCGACAAGCGGACGTGTGCTGATATCTGTGACCCCCTTGCCAAGACGTCCGTAGATATATGGCACTTCAAGACCTTTTATACAATAATGTGTAATGGCTGCGGTCAGTTCTACGTTGTCAATTTCGAAAACTCCTGCCTCTTTTCCAGTAGCATATATCTTGCGGAACAATTCTATTTCATCATCGTCGAATTTTTTCCTTACCTTTTCCACCATCCATATATTGCGGAAAAATTCAGCACGTAGATTACCGTTACGTGCAACGGTCTCCCGTATCATCTGCAGATGGGTATATATAAGTTCTATAATCTTCTCTTGAGGGCGCAATCGTTTTTCCGCTACCTGTTCGAGTTGTTCAGAAAGCCTTTCCAGCTCGTATTCTATGACAGCGGAGTAAACCTCCTCCTTGCTCTCGAAATATGTGTACAGAGTCCTGCGACCCTTGCCTGCTTCAAGGGCTATGTCGTTCATGGTCGTATTCTGTAGGCCATTTTTTGCAAAAAGTTGCCGTGCGACATTTACAAAATGTTGTCTTGTTTTTGATACTGACATAAGAGATGGTTAGATGCAGACATATATGTATAGCAATTATATTGCGTGGCACTCATTCTTTGCAAAAGTAGGCATTTTATTCCATATAGCCAAATTATTATATGAAAATATGAAGCAATATCAACCTTTTTACACGAAAATATAAAATAATTGGGAAAATATTTGCATAATTCATAAAAAGTCCGTACCTTTGCATCCGCTTTTGAAAACGAATGAATTACTGAGATTTATATTCAGATTCAAATTCTACATCGCGGAGTGGAGCAGTTGGTAGCTCGCCAGGCTCATAACCTGGAGGTCGTTCGTTCGAGTCGAGCCTCCGCAACTAAACTAAGCAAGCCAATTTGGCTTGCTTTTTTGTTTCCGTATAAAAGGGAATGATGAACAGTCAAGTGCAGATTCAGTCAGAGAACCACTGTCATCGGATTTGTGAAAAAATGCCATTTGGCATCAAAAAAATGCAAAAAGTATAATATTGAAGGAAAAAATCAGTAATTTTGTATCGATAATCATATATTATGAAAGTTCGGAATATATTTATCGTACCTCCTATTGCCACATTTGCGGTGTCAGGAACAGAAGAAAGTTTTGGAGACTGTGAAGGCTCTCTGTCATACACCTCGTGCCCACTGCAATGTGCCCCGGCATCATATGCTTGCCTTTGCATTATGGGCGGCATCTCTGGTATAAAGTATTATTTGTGCAATAGAATTTGGAAGTCTAATGCTTTTCTTCCTGTCTGGCTTCCTTTTAAATATATCCGAACTGTATGTCTGAACAGCAATATTGTTAAACGGATAACCCTTTTTTGTAATTACCGGGCATAGATATTTTATGCGAAGGTTATATTGCATTGTTTCGGATTGCGTATCCGAAACAGAGATGTTATCTGTAATTATAAATAAAAGTTTCTCTATATGATTTTAATGTTTACATACCTCATTGGTGCACTTTCAGTCTCGTTTCTGTGCTCTGTGCTTGAGGCTGTACTGTTGTCTACACCTATGTCATTCATAACAATGAAAGAGGGTGAAGGCTCTGCGAATGCCACCCTTCTGAAGAAGTTCAAGACAAATATCGACAGGCCTATCGCCGCCATACTGTCGCTCAATACTATAGCTCATACAGTAGGAGCGGCTGGCGTTGGTGCAGAGGCAGTAAAGGTGTTCGGTGAGGAACGTTTCGGTATCATATCAGCAATCCTTACATTGCTTATTCTTGTCCTTTCGGAAATCATTCCGAAGACCATCGGTGCATCACATTGGCGAAGACTTGCACTGCCTGCTACCCTGGTGATAAGGTTCATGATTGTCGTCACCTATCCTTTGGTCTGGCTGTCGGAATACATCACGAAGATATTCTCTTCCTGCGAATCGCGTATTTCTGTTAGCCGCGAGGAAGTATCAGCAATGGTGGCTGTCGCCTCCGAGGAAGGTGTCCTCAGAACTCAGGAAAGCAAGATAATCCAGAATACTTTCAGGCTAACAGGTATATCTGCCGAAGATATTATGACCCCTAATCTTGTTGTAGTCTCGGTGCCAGACAGCATGACTGTCAAGGAGTTCTTCTCCAATATAGAACTGACATATTCGCGAATCCCTGTATATCATGACAACAAAGATTATATTGTAGGGTATGTCCTGAAGATGACAGTGTTGGAGTTGCTTGCAAAAGACAGTTTTGATACACGCATGTCAGAAATCATCCGTCCGATATTGAGCTTTGATGAAGACGAGAAGGTCTTCGGTATATGGGAGAAGATGCTTGAGGAGAAGGAGCATATTTCGGTAATATGCGACAGGTACGGCTGTCTACGAGGCATCGTGACGATGGAGGATGTCATAGAGACCATGTTGGGAGAGGAGATAGTCGATGAGGTTGACACCAATGTTGACTTGCAGAAAGTGGCATTGGATAAGTTTAAAGCCATGAAAAATAATAAAGAACAATAGGGGTAAATAGCTGGTCTTCCGATACAGCCATGCATCAAGACATTAATTCATTAGTGCCTCGTTACAATTGGGACGAGTTAAATATTAGTCAAATAGCCCCGGAATGAGTGGACAATCGAGTTCTTTGACATCGTTGAATTTAGTCTTATCGAACTTGGGCATGTGGGTTTTGTCCGTAAGCGATATGCTGAGGATTTGCAAGACCTCATAGGTTGAATATTCCAATTTCATATCATGATGGACAATAGCCACAAGACAATATGTTATGATGGCGACAGCAATCTGGATGCGGACGGCATTCTCCGTAATGCCCCCAAATTTATTAATCTTGAGATGCCGCTTCAGCCATTTTAAGAAGAGTTCCACCAACCATCTTTTCTTGTGTAGTTCTGCAACTTCAAAGGGCTGTGAGATGCTTGGCATTGGTGAGGAAAGTGAATTCACGTTCTTCTTCCTCATTTTACCGCTTTTGAGACAACTCAATAACAGAACTCATATCTCAACGGTTATTTCAAGGTTCGTTGGCACATGATTATCTCAATATTGCAGAATGGCAAGAAAACCATTGACGTGTTCGGCATCACACCGACAGTTCGCAATGGCATTGGTCGTAAGATGACTGTCATCCCTTACCATGCACTCAACAAGTACTTTTCGAAGCTCATCCGCGCTGGTCTCAGAGTTTCCATCTGTGATCAGCCGGAAGAACTAAAAATACACGCTAAGATAGCAAAATGATGGAGCCTGCTTCAAAGAAGGCATCTGAAGAGGAATAATTTAAATAGGTTCCACATCTTCTAACTCGTCTATGAGGTCTATTATGGATTTGCCGTCAATCAAGAACTGCTCTAATGCTGTATTACCATCGGGGAACCTTTGGTATTCATCAGTGTATTTCCCATCGCAATAAGCCACATAATCAGCCTCAGAAAGGAAATGATAAGTCGTTCCCTTATACGTAAATCGAAGGTCATACCCTTGAACGGCAAAATCGTAGAATAGAGTCTCTTCTACATCGCTTTTGTATCCATGATATAAATTATCATGATTACTCACATCTGGCGGATACTTTGAATTGAAAGGATACCCAGCCAAATCTTTCATTACATAATCTTTCCGTACCATGTTCAAATTATTTAAAGTTTAATACTTCATTTACCATATTTTTCATGCTTTGAATAAGAGGGTTTGCTTTCAACGGATATCCGTCTTCCCAAGCATGATAATGTAACCCTAATCCATGATGGTCTGTTGTATGAATCTCAAACAACTTTTTCCCATCTGGTCCATATTTAGCAATTCCTTTCAATCCATTTCCGCCTTTGTTAAAGACTGCATAAATGGAATTAAGACTATGACTTTCCTCTGGCAGTTTCAAAGATGACTTGGGATTTTTCATCTCAATAATCTTTATACCACTTTCCGTTACAGCAACAGTTTTCCACCTGCGGCCTTCTTCCATAGAGGTCGTTCCATTTGCGAAACTTCCATTAGATCCCTTTTTAATCGTTCATTATCAAAGTACACACTTTAGTGTAATACATAAGCCGTTTTAGTGTAAAACACATGTAAAACACATGCGTCACAGACTGTTTTTGGAATGTGCAGAATGAACAAAAAAAGAACCGAGGCAAGGATCTGTTTTCAAAACCCTTGCCTCATGTTTCACTAATTATCAGTAGCAGTCGTTTACTCCTCTACCGCTGCCTGCGCCGCTGCAAGGCGGGCGATAGGCACGCGGAATGGCGAGCAGGAAGCGTAGTTCATGCCGACCTTAGCGCAGAACTTGACAGATGAAGGTTCACCGCCGTGCTCGCCACAGATGCCTGTGCGGAGGTCTGGACGTACGGCACGGCCGTTCTTGACTGCCATTTCGATGAGCTGGCCTACACCCTCCTGGTCAAGAACCTGGAACGGGTCAACTTTCAGAATCTTTTTCTCCATGTATGCAGGGAGGAAAGAGGCTATGTCGTCACGGGAGTAACCGTAGGTCATCTGTGTGAGGTCGTTTGTACCGAATGAGAAGTATTGTGCCTCCTCTGCTATTTGGCTTGCTGTGAGGGCGGCACGTGGTATCTCGATCATTGTGCCGATTTCAAACTCGACCTCGATGCCCTGCTCCTCGAACACTTCCTTGGCTGTCTTCACGATGATGGCCTTCTGCTGCTTGAGCTCAAGCACAGTACCAATCAGCGGAACCATGATTTCCGGACAAGGGCTCTTGCCCTCCTTCTTCAGTTCGCATGCTGCTGTGAGGATTGCGCGTGTCTGCATAGCTGTAATCTCTGGGAATGTGATGCCGAGACGGCAGCCACGGTGGCCGAGCATAGGGTTGTTCTCTGCAAGGGAGTTGACACGCTTCTGTATTTCTGCCACGCTTACGCCCATCTCGCGCGCCATGGTCTCCTGGCCTTCAAGGTCATGTGGCACGAACTCGTGGAGCGGTGGGTCAAGGAGACGGATATTGACATGCAGGCCGTCCATTGCCTCGAGGATGCCCTTGAAGTCTGCCTTCTGGTAAGGGAGGAGCTTTGCAAGTGCCTTCTCGCGTCCTGCTACGTTGTCTGCAAGAATCATCTCGCGCATCGCGATAATCTTCTGTCCCTCGAAGAACATGTGCTCTGTACGTGTGAGACCGATACCCTTTGCACCGAACTCGCGTCCCATGCGTGCATCGTGTGGAGTATCAGCGTTGGTGCGTACCTGCAGCTTTGTATATTTGTCGCACAGTTCCATGAGTTCCTTGAAGTCTCCGGATAGTTCTGCGGCCTTTGTCTTCACCTCACCAGCATAAACCTGACCGGTCGTACCATTGAGAGATATATAGTCACCTTCCTTGTATATGGTGCCATCTATCTCAACAGTCTTTGTCTTGTAGTCTACATTGATGGCGCCAGCACCTGATACACAGCACTTGCCCATACCGCGTGCAACGACGGCAGCGTGTGATGTCATGCCGCCACGTGCTGTGAGGATACCCTCTGCGGCAGACATGCCAGCGAGGTCTTCAGGTGAAGTCTCGATACGTACCATGATGACCTTGTGGCCGTCGGCGTGCCAAGCCTCTGCGTCGTCAGCGTGGAATACAATCTGACCGCAGGCAGCACCTGGAGATGCAGGGAGACCCTGTGTGATGACCTTAGCCTTAGAGAGGGCGAGCTTGTCGAATACAGGATGGAGAAGTTCATCAAGTTTCTGTGGCTCACAGCGGAGGATAGCAGTCTTCTCGTCTATCATGCCTTCGTGGAGAAGGTCCATGGCAATCTTCACCATGGCTGTACCTGTGCGCTTGCCGTTACGTGTCTGGAGGAACCAGAGCTTGCCTTCCTGCACAGTGAACTCCATATCCTGCATGTCGTGATAGTGGTGTTCCAGCTTGTCCTGAAGGGCATCCAGCTCAGCATAGAGTTCAGGCATAGCCTCTTCCATGGAAGGATACTTTGCCATACGCTCCTCTTCAGTGATGCCTGCGCGCTCAGCCCAGCGCTGCGAACCAATCTTCGTAATCTGCTGTGGTGTGCGGATTCCGGCAACGACATCCTCGCCCTGTGCGTTGATGAGATACTCGCCGTTGAAAAGGTTCTCGCCGTTGCCTGCATCGCGTGAGAAACAAACGCCGGTAGCAGATGTATCGCCCATGTTTCCGAATACCATTGCCATGACAGATACAGCTGTTCCCCATTCGTCAGGAATACCCTCCATCTTGCGGTAGAGGATGGCGCGCTCGTTCATCCAAGAGCGGAATACAGCGCAGATAGCGCCCCAAAGCTGCTCGATAGGGTCGTTAGGGAAGTCGGAGCCTGTCTGCTCCTTGATGGCAGTTTTGAAGAGTGTGACGAGCTTCTTCAGAGACTCTACAGAGAGGTCCTTGTCAAGCTCTACGCCCTGCTCCTTCTTCACCTGTTCGATAATTCTCTCGAACGGGTCGATATCCTCCTTGTTCTCAGGCTTCATGCCGAGAACCACATCGCCGTACATCTGTACGAAGCGGCGGTAGGAGTCGTATACGAAGTGAGGGTTGCCGGTCTTCTTGCACATGCCCTCTGCCACTTCGTCGTTGAGACCGAGGTTGAGGATGGTGTCCATCATGCCCGGCATGGAAGCGCGCGCACCGGAACGTACTGATACGAGAAGTGGATTGTTGACATCGCCGAACTTGGATTTCATCAGTTCCTCAACATGCTTCACAGCTGCATTGACCTCATCCTTGAGGAGTTCCACGATTTTTTCCTGTCCGACCTTATAATAATCGTTACAGGTATCTGTAGTGATAGTGAATCCAGGAGGAACTGGTACGCCGATGAGGTTCATCTCAGCCAGGTTGGCACCTTTGCCGCCAAGCCTTTCACGCATCTGCGCATTGCCTTCAGCCTTGCCGTTGCCGAAGGTATAAACTCTTTTTTCGCTCATTGTGCTTGTAGGTTTTTGTTTGAATAAAATTATGTTAATTCATCTATGATGCAAATATACTAAGATTTAACGATATAGCCAAACTTTTGGAGAATTTATTTTACATATTTTCACCCTTAGTATTTATTTACCATATATTTTTGCTGATTTGATGAAAAATTCGTAATTTTGTACCAAATTCGATTTTCACTTTACGGCATGTCCAGTGGAGAGCGGACAGGAACGGTCTCTCTGCCGTAGACATACGTGTAAAAGCAAATTCTGTATATCACAATCTGTATGGCAAGAAAGAAGAAAGCATTACCGATACTTGAGAATGTAACGATAGAGGATATCGCGGCGGAGGGCAAAAGCATCGTCCGCTGGAATGACATGGTGGTCTTTGTGCCGTTCTGCGTCCCGGGAGATATCGTGGACTTGCAGATAAAGCGCAAGAAACACTCCTATGCTGAGGCGGAGGTCATAAGGTTCCACAAATACAGCGATGTGCGCATAGAACCCAAATGCCAGCATTTCGGTCTGTGTGGCGGATGCAAATGGCAGCAGTTGCCTTACGAGGAACAGCTGAAGGCGAAACAGGACCAGGTGATGCAGCAGCTGCGCCGCATCGGACATGTAGAGCTCCCGGAATGCAGCCCTATCCTCGGCAGTGCAAAGACTTTCGAGTACAGGAACAAACTTGAGTTCGGATGCTCATGCAAGCGTTGGCTCACACGCGAGCAGATGTCTGCCGGCATACCTTTCGAACCGGCGATAGGTTTCCATATCACAGGAGCCTTTGACAAGATTCTCCCTATAGAGAAGTGCTGGCTTATGGACGACCTGAACAACGAGATACGCAATTACATATATAGGTACGCGTGTGAGAACAGCCTCACCTTTTTCAATCTCCGCGAGCAGCACGGACTCCTCCGCGACATGATGATACGCAACTCCAATACAGGGGAATGGATGTTCCTGATGCAGTTCGGCCCGCAGGAGAAGGTAGCTAATGCCGATGCATACAGCGAGGCCGAGACACAGACATTCTTTGAAAAGGAAAAGGCCATGACCCTGCTTGGCAGTCTGGCAGAGAGATTCCCGCAGATAACGTCTCTCCTCTGGGTGTATAATCCTAAGTGCAATGATACGTTCGGAGACCTGAATGTCAATGTCTTCAAGGGAAACGACCATATCTTTGAGGTGATGGAAGACCTGCGTTTCAAGGTCGGTCCGAAATCATTCTATCAGACAAATACCGACCAGGCGTATCATCTTTACGATGTCGCACGCAATTTCGCCCGGCTGACAGGCGGCGAGACCGTCTATGACCTCTATACAGGCACCGGCACAATAGCCAATTTCGTAGCCAACAGAGCGCGCAAGGTGGTGGGAATAGAGTATGTCCCGGAGGCCATTGAGGACGCCAAGGTGAACTCAGAGATAAACAATATCGGCAATACAGAGTTCTTTGCCGGTGACATGAAAGACATCCTCACAGCAGACTTTATCGCGGAGCACGGCCAGCCAGATGTCATCATCACCGACCCTCCGCGTGCCGGAATGCATCCAGATGTCGTCAATGTCATCATCGGTGCCGCTCCCGAGCGTATAGTCTACGTCAGCTGCAACCCTGCCACCCAGGCCCGCGACCTCCAGCTTCTTGATACACACTATAAGGTCGTGGCAGTACAGCCGGTAGACATGTTCCCGCATACGCCTCATGTGGAGAATGTCGTGCTTCTTGAGAAACGGTGACGAATATCCTCCTGTAAAGGTTTCTTGTTGTCACATATCGTTCTGATATGTAGTAATATAACTGTTTGGGTGTAGGGCGTGCAACCGTGAAAGCCGACTGCATTGCTTGCAAAAGGTGACACTTTGCTCTACAGATGGTGACGTTTCACCGTGTCAAGTGTGACACTTTGCCAGTCAAAAGGTCACCCGAGATTTTCCAGACATAAATGATTAAACATGCTTAGGGCTTCAGTCTATATGGAAACATTAGACTGAAGCCCTGAGCATGTTTGTTATATGCCGCAAAGAGCGGTCGCAAAATATTTTTTCAAAAAAACAAATTCAATCCTTGCACGAATGGATATATTTTTATAATTTTGTGGCAGACTTCCATCAAGGTTGTCAGACATAAGAACGAAGAGCGTTATTGAAACTCGCCTTACAATCAGATTCTCGCAAAATTTGAATACGCAAAGGTCGGGTGACAACGATGCTCACGCTACGGATATATACTATCCCGAAAGGGAGAACTATATACCTCGCAGGCGTGAGTGACTGTTGTTTACTCATTTGCGTAGGCAATGCGAGAAGCCTGATTGTAGAGTAAGCATAAATACAGTCCTCACGCTTTTCGCATGTAATACTTTCAAAGTTCCAATGGAGGATGAGGGACAAAGTTATATTATTATGTGGTTTTGGATTATTGTTATAGCCGTTGTGATTGGAGCTATAATCGGGTTTGCGCAGGATGGTAAGGGTGAAGATGCTACAACTGGAGCTTTGGCTGGAGGTTGTATGGCTGCTGGTTGTTTAGTACGTCTGGCAATAGCAGCCTTGGGTATTTTAGTGGTTTTACGGCTTTTTGGTGTATTGTTCGGATAGTAAAAGAATCGGGAAAAATACGATGAAACGTACATCTAACTCACGTTGTTTTTGTAATATTAGGCCTAATATTCTTTTTGTTGGTGGCTATTACATCATGCTAAAATACTAACAAGTAACATGGTTGATTGATGTGTACAATGAAAAAAGAGCGTTTGTAACAATGTAATTGCATGTTACAAACGCTCTTTTTATACAGTATTTCGAGGATTATCAAAGAGAGGTCTCGTGTGTATTCCTCTGTTATTTGTATTTCTTTATCAGTTCGTCGGCGTGTGGGTATCCGAGAGACCGTGCCTGTTCGAGGTTAAGCAGACCTTCGTGTTTCTTTCCTTGGCTGCACTGGGCAGCACCGAGGACGGCGTAAGCTTCGGCAGTCTTATCGTTGATTATTATTGCGCGATTGGCATCTGCAACGGCATCGTCATACATTCGCAGTCTCAGCTTCAGTGAAGCTCGCTCGCAGTAGTATAGCGGAGAGTTTGGCTGCATGTCAATGGCCTTTGATATATCGTCAAGAGCCTGCTGGTATGCGCGTGCCTCACGCTCGCAGATGAATCGGTTGTAGTAGAACTGTGACGGCAGTTGTGTGCCTACCATGAGTTTCTCGTAAAGTGTGTAGTCGAGCATCGCCTTGCGGTATTGTCCCTGCTCCTGATACATTGAGCCACGCATATATACATATTTCGCGGACTGGTAAGTGAGAGGATGTGGGCAAGAAGCTATCACGCTGTCCATTACAGTCATGATTTCTTCGGCAGAAGCGTTTGCTGCCTGCTTGCAGAGTACAGCCTTGAGCATATTCTCTGGTCCGCCGATGACAGTTTCCTGCAGCTGCATATAGATGTTGTAGGCATCGTCATACTTTTTCTGTGCGAAGAGCACCTGTGCCTGTTGCTGCATGTAAATGGGAGCATTGTCTATCTCGTAAGCGGTCTTGGCTTCCTGCAACGCTTTGTCAAGCGACCATGCAGGGTAGGGGATGTCAGCGAAATGCAGCTCTTTGTTGAGGATGATGTTACTGTATGCATAGTGTGCCTCTGCCTTGTTCTCCGCAGTGGAGATTGTCTTCTGCATATCCGCGTCGGCAAGTGCGAAAGCCTTGTCTGCCAGATGCAGGCGTGCACGAGCTTCGTAACCGTCGTGCTTGTCAGGATATGCAGATATGAACTGTTCTACGGTAGCTCTGTACGCTTCACCTTTCCTGTGCTGTGCGGCAAGGAACAGTGCCAGTTGGGCATCCTTGTAAGTGGAGGGTAATATGGAAGGGATATTGGACTGTGTCAGCAGCACAGACTGTGTCCCGAGAGCCTGGTATTCGAATTCGGCAGGGTACAGGGCTCCGATTGCATTGACTGTTCCGCCTTTGACGCCTTTTTGTATGAGAGCAACGACTTCTCCGTTGTCGTTGATTACAGGACAGAAGTCTATATCGTCAGGTGCATGAAGGCTGAGGATATAGAACGGATAGTCCTTTGCCGCACGGTTTCCCTCTGCAGGCTTGGAGAATGTCTCTATCTTTGCGACGGAAGAATGCAGCAGCCTCTGGTTCTTTATGCCATAGCAGGCGAGCCAAAGGTTTGATTTCTCAGGTGATGTGACAGTAGCGATTGTGGCTTTCGGTGTAGTTCCCTTGACGCGTAGTTTGCAGACATCATACAAATCGTTGGCACCGATGAGCCCGTCTATTTCATATTTCTTTCCGCTGGCATCTACTATTACCGCCTTGCTTGCGCCCACCAGTGGAGTCCACTGTGTTATGGCGTTACCCTGTCCGTCGATGAAGACGCCGTGTGATGTTGCCAGCGGTGTGCCGTCGGCCTTGAATGTATTGATGGAGAAGACCGCTTGCGCCGCCTTCTTCACTTGCGAACTCTGTGCCATGGAGATATTTGGCAGCAGGATAGCGGCAAGTGAGAGCATGATGTATGATATGGTTCTCATGGTTATATTACTTGCTTATTATAGTTTTTGTGATATGATTATCCTAAAAGTTCGCGTGCCTGTTGTATTGCGGCCTCGGAGATGGAAGAGCCGGACAGCATCTGCGCTATCTCCTGGATGCGCTCCTCCTGTGTGAGATGTGTCATCATGGTACGTGTACCATCAGGAGTCTCTGTCTTCTGCACACGGTAATGCTCACCGCCGAGAGCGGCTATCTGCGGAAGGTGGGTGATGGATATCACCTGTCTGCCGCAGTTGCCCATCTCTTTCATTATGTTTGCCATGGCTTCCGCTATCTTTCCCGACACGCCTGTGTCTATCTCGTCAAAGATAATAGTCGGGAGAGAGACGGCATTGGAAATCATGGCCTTAAGAGACAGCATGACACGGGCTATCTCACCGCCGGACGCAACCTGACTTATCGGTTGCACGGCAGTGCTTGTGTTTGCACTGAAAAGGAATGTCACGCTGTTACGGCCGGAGGGGGTAAGTTCTGTTTCCTTTATGTCCACAACGAACTGAACCTTTGGAATGCCCAGCGGCACAAGACGTGTATGCATCTCAGCCTCGACGGTCTTTGCCGCTTTCTGTCTTGTACGGGTCAGTGTCTCGGCATATTTCTCAGCCTTTTCCTTTGCTTCCTGGACTTTCTTCTCTTGCTCCAGGATAGCTTCATCGCTGTTGTCCATGAGCGATAGACGCTCATGCAGACTGTCGCGGATGGCAATCAGCGACTTAATGTCAGAGCAGTGATGTTTCTTCTCAAGAGTATAAATAAGGTCGAGGCGGTCGTTGACGCGCTCCTGCTCCCGAGGGTCGAAATCAATGTTGTCAAGCAATGTGGAAAGTTCGCTGGAGATATCCTTGAGTTCTATGTATCCGGAATTGAGCCTTTCCGCCACTTCCTGTGCAGAAGGTAGCAAGGCGGAAATGGAGTTTATTGCATTGCTTGCCTGTTTCAGTTGCAGTATGGCTCCTGTGGCATCACTGTTGAGAGCGTCGTCGGCAGTGTACAGTGCAGACTTGATGTCCTCCGAGTGGTTCATGCTCTCAGAGAGACATTCCAGTTCTTCCTGTTCGCTGATGTCAGAGAGCTTCGCATCGTCAAGTTCCTGTAGCTGGAAGCGCATGAAATCCTCCTGCTCACGTCCTTCACTCATCTGCTTTTGCATATCAGCAAGACGTTTCTTCTCTTTGTTATACGCCTCAAACGCTTTGCCGTATGCTGTCCTCTCCTTGCTGTTTCCTGCAATGATATCCACCACATGAAGCTGGAAATCAGCGTCCCTGAGCAATAGATTCTGATGCTGTGAGTGTATGTCTACAAGCCCTTCGCCTAATTCTCTTAGCACGGTCAGAGATACGGGGGTGTCGTTTATGAAGGCGCGTGACTTTCCTGCAGCTGTCAGTTCGCGGCGCAGGATACAGTCTGCTGCGTCATAGTCCAGTTCGTTCCGCTCGAAGAAATGTTCCAGCCCATAGCCTGTAATGTCGAAATGAGCCTCTATGACACAGTGATGTCTGCCGGCCTTTACATATTTGGAATCGGCTCTATGGCCAAGCAACATGGAGAGCGCGCCAAGGATGATACTCTTTCCTGCACCAGTCTCTCCTGTGATGACAGAGAATCCTCTCTTGAAATCTATATCCAGAGAGTCGATGAGTGTGAAGTTATTGATGGATAAGTTTGTAATCATGTTAAGGCTTGTTCCTTTTTGGGGAAATAGTTATTGCTTTATCTTCTCCCAAGTGCTGTTCAGTGAAGCGTTGATTCCGAACAGAATGTCATAGACAGTCTCTTTCTCTTTCTGCGTGCCCTTACCTTTATATATGCTTGTAATCTCGTCTTTCTTGAAATCTGTCCATATCTGCGGTAGCATGGATAATGGCTTGTTCTGGTGTGCCTCGTCCAGCAGTTTTATGGCGGAAGTGATTTCTGTCCTTCCACGCTCGGCATTGTTGGCCATCTCGTCAAAGCCCTTTCTGTAATAGCTGTACTGGAATTGCCGTAGAGGTTCCATGCCTCCGTCAAGATAGTCATTGATTATAGCGAAACGGTTTCTGTCGTCCTCAAAAGACTTCCATCCTGGAAATTCGAGAGTCTGGGCATTGTTTACAAGATACATGCACCTCTGCAGAACTTCCTCACCTCCTTTCGGGGAGAATGTGTCAAGGTCCATGCCAATGATTAGAAAGGCATAATACGCCATAAGTGCTGTCAGTTGGTTATCTACATTCTCCTCGTTGAAATCCAGTTGGTCGAACTGCATGTATTTGAATATGAAGTTCTTGTCACTGTTGTTATAGAATGTCGTGTTGTATGAGGAGTTGAAGACAGGTCTGTTGGCCTGTATAAGGGCAGAGCATGTGAACGTCCCGGTATCTTTTTCGTATTTTGTGCAGGTGATATTGAACGTGCATTGTATGCGCTCGTTCTTCTGAAACTGCAGACTTGTCCATTGCTTCCCGTTCATATAGTCCTCCATGGTCTGCTTCAAGTCATCGAAGACAGAGGCATCCGTGCCTTGTATTTGGGCGTGGTTGATGTTCACCTTTACCTGCAGCTCCTGTGCAGAAGCCTTTCGTGCAAGGATTGCCGAGTGGAGGATGATAAGGAGAAGAATGGCAAGTCGTTGTTTCATGTTATCTGTTTTTATATTCCCTTAGCCTGATGCGTGTAAGTACCTGCTTGGTATTGAGAGTAAAATCTCCTCCGAGCACCCATGAGAAATAGCCTGGGTCGCGCTTCATGGTGGCGGCGACAGACTGTCCTTTGTATTTCCCGAAGTTCCAGACCTCTGTCCTCTTTATGATTCCATTGGCGTCAGGAGCTTCAGCCCATACGATACGTCCTGCGAAATCGACGTTCTGCTGGTCATTGCAGAACTCGGCAATCTTGTCCATGTCGTTTTCCAGTTGCCGCTCTTCCTCTTCCTGCTTGCCTGGAGCATACATTTCTATCTGTCCCTGCAGGACAGCCCATGTCGCTGCTGTGTCCTGATCGGCAAGATGGGCTTGGAAATCATCCTCCATCTTCCTTCCGCAATAGAACTTGTATGCAGCGGCAAGATTACGGCGCTCCATCTTGCGGAAGATGATGCTTGCATCGATGAGGCGTGACTGGGAGAAATCGAAGTCTATGCCGGCGCGCAGAAATTCCTCTGCAAGGAGAGGGACATCAAACTTGTTGGAGTTGAATCCGGCAAGGTCACACCCGCGGAACTCAGCCTCCAGCTGTGGTGCCAGCTGCTTGAATGTCGGAGCATCCTTGACCATATCGTCAGTGATGCTTGTCAGTTGCTGCACCAGTTCCGGTATAGGTTTCAACGGGTTTACAAAGAGATTGACGGGCTTTTCTGTCCCGTCAATCTCTACTTTTATATATGATATCTGTATTATTCTGTCCTTTGCCAAGTCAAGACCTGTCGTCTCGAGGTCGAAGATTATCAGCGGACGTGTAAGATTCAGTCGCATTTCCTTTGTTTATGGTATATGACAGACGAAGACCTTGTATGTCTTCATCCTATACATATTATTGATTCCTGTAGGTTTAGTCGTTGAGTAGCATAGGCATGAGAAGCATGAGGATATCCTCGTTCTCAGGCTGCTGTGCCGGGATGATAAGTCCTGCACGTGCAGGGTCTGCCAGTTCCATGATTATCTCTTCGCTGTCGAGATTGTTGAGCACTTCCGTAAGCGTTGTTCCCTTGAAGCCGATGTTCATCGGAATGCCGTCATACTCGCAGATGGATTCCTCCTTCGCGCTTGTGGAGAAGTCTATATCCTCGGAGCTGATTTCAATCTTTCCGCTTTCAATATGCAGGCGTACGAGCTGGCTTGCATCACTTGCGAAAGGCAGGACGCGTTTCAGTGCGCCGAGCAATACCTTGCGGTCGATGGTCATCTTGTTGGAGTTGTTCTGCGGTATGACGCTGGCATAGTTCGGGTAGCGTCCCTCTGTAAGACGGCAGATGAGCGTACCGTCGGTATATGTGATTTCCGCATTGCGGTTGTCAAATCTTATTACGACCTCCGATTCGTCCTTTGCAAGGACATTCCTGAGGAGAGATGCAGGCTTCTTCGGCAGTATAAACGATGCCGGCTGCTCACTCTTTACGGTGAAGTTGAGGTTGCGCACGAGCTTATGTCCGTCGCTTGCCACGATGGCGAGGCTATCAGGTTTGAGGTCAAAGTATATTGCATTCATTACCGGGCGCAGTTCGTCCTGTGCTGTAGCGAACAGCGAACGTGCTATGTTCTCGGCGATGATGCTCGACTGCATGGTAATCACAGTGGCGTCGTCCTGCATGGCGACAGTGCGCGGATACTCGTCGGCAGACAGTGAGACGATGTTGTACATACCGTTGAGATACACTATCTTGGTCTGCAATGTTTCGAGGTTGACGTCTATCGTGACAGGTTGCTCAGCAAGTTCCTTCATTGCATCGAGTATGGTGCGGTTGGTGATGCAGAAAGCCCCGTTTGTATCGTATTCGTCGAGGGATATATTGCTCTTCATCGTGTTCTCGCTGTCTGATGCTGTGATGGTCAGCACGCCATCCTGAACCTCGAAAAGGAAACAGTCAAGTATAGGCATGGAGTTCTTGCTGTTGATGACTTTTGAAAGAGTATTCAGCCGACTGCTAAGTGTTGTGCTGGAAACTGTGAATCTCATAATCTTATATTTATTTTTTTAGTTGTTGTTTTCAGTTCTTCAAGGTACAAATTTACGCATTTATTTATAATAAAACAAAAAAACGACATTAAATTCCGACCCTTTTAAAAATATTTTAGTAATTTCGCAAACGAATTCAGGAAATCTAACTGAATTGTTTTTGACATTAAAGAATAAAAGGACTATAATTTAAGAATAAGCAACTATGGAATTACAAGGAAAAGTCATTTATGCAGCAGAAAAGCGTACAGGCGAGAACGCTCGTGGCACATGGGCTGCGCAGGATTTTGTTATAGAGACTCACGACAGTTTCCCACGCAAAATGGTGTTCTCGGTGTTCGGCGAGGACCGTCTGCAGCGTTTCAATATCCAGGTAGGTCAGGAAGTTAATGTTTCTTTCGACATTGACGCCCGTGAGTATAACGGCCGCTGGTTTAACAGTATTCGTGCCTTTGATGTGCGTCAGATTGCTGCAAACGCCGCTCCTGCAGCAGGCGACATGCCTCCATTCGCCGAGCCTGCCCCGGCAGCTGCCCCGGCTGATCCTTTTGCACAGCCTGCATCAGGTGACAGCACAGACGATCTCCCTTTCTAAACGGGAGGTGAGTGACAGAAGGAGATTATCAAGACCTGAAGTAAAATATAGATAAGCAGATGGGTTTAGTCTGGAAATTACTTCGTCAGCATATAAGCATACCACAGTTTGCAGGGTTTGTCCTTGCCAATCTGTTCGGTATGCTTATTGTGTTATTGGGGTATCAGTTCTATAATGATGTGTTGCCTGTATTCACCCAGCAGGACTCGTTCATGAAAAGCGACTACCTCATAGTGTCGAAGAAGATAAGCATGGCGACGACTGTAAGCGGAAATGCCAACACATTTTCTTCTTCGGAAATCGAGGACCTGCGCCGTCAGCCGTTCGCGGCAAGGGTAGGGCGCTTCTCCTCTGTGGAGTACAAGGTCGAGGCGCAGATGGGTATTGAAGGACAGACGATACTCAACTCCGAGATATTCCTCGAGTCTGTGCCCGATGAGTTTATAGACGTGCCCCTGAAAGACTGGGCGTACACAGCCGGAAATGATGTCGTGCCTGTCATCCTGCCGAGAAGTTATATAAATATGTATAATTTCGGCTTTGCGCAGAGCCATTCCCTGCCGAAAATTTCAGACGGACTTGTCTCGATGATAGACTTCCGTATCTTCGCGCACTCCGGTGTCGGAGTGAAGGAGTTCAAGGGCAAGGTGATAGGATTCTCCAACAGACTGAATACAATCCTTTTACAACAGGCATTTATGGAGTGGAGCAACGGCGTGCTTGCCGACGGACGTGAGAGCGCTCCCAACCGCCTTCTGCTGGAG
>JAIDEM010000092.1 GCA_029054825.1 Prevotella sp.
CGTGAGATGATTGGTGCCTCCTGGTCAGGATATTGTGCACTTGCTACAGTCTTTCCTGTCGCTGCATCCACGACAGGAGCCTTTACAGACGATGTTCCGATGTCATATCCCAGTAAGTATTTCTTTTCCATAGATTGTTGTTTGGTCGTTTAGTTGTTTGGTGGTTTAGTGATTTAGTTATTTTACGGTTTGGCTGTATTCCGTTAGCAAAATTAATAATAAGTTCTGAATAATACAAATTTTGCAGGCAGAAAATGTTCACTTTATGACTTCAACAGACGGATATTCCATGCGCCTACCCATTGTGAAAAGCATAGACAGAACAGGCACATGGCTCAATATCAGCAACTAAAAGAAAAACAGCCAAATCACCAGAAGACTAAATCACTAAACCACCAGACAACGAAACAACCAGCACCTACTCCTGCCTCACCACACCTGAATCCACCTCGCGCGGCTTCAGGCGGCGCTCCGCCTCATCATGTTTTCTGCCACGGGAGAGGTTTACACTGAGCTGGAGAGTGACTTTATTGCCCATATCGCGGCTGAGCACACGGATATCCTTATACAGATTACGGCTCAGAAGTTCCATTTCGCTCGCCACGGCATCTCTACGGAAAGGATTCTGCCAGTGCAGAGCCATGCGCACGGCTCCACTAAGGCGATACGAGACAGAGAGGGAGGTCATGGCACTGTTCCTGGCACGCGTCTCTCCTTCAAGAAATTCCCAGCCGTTTCCGGCAAAGGCAGAGAACGAGAATCTGCCGAGACGGGCATTGACCTGTGCGCTGTACGACAGTGACGTATGGACATGTGTGTACTCATCCCCATAATTCCAGAAGCGCGCCACTGCCCCATAAAGCATTATATCGAGCTTATCGGCAAGCAGGTGCAGAGTCGTATAGTCATATATATCGAACATACGTATAGAGCCTTGGTTGCGTCGTAAGGACAGGAACTGTGTCGTGCCGTCGTCAAGCGTATTGCGGACGATATCCTGCATGATGGTGTTTTTCCTGTAATACAGATACATAGCCGAGACTATGGTCTCCACTTTCTTGCCCGTGTAAGAGAGCATCACGGCATGCTCGTTACGGTTATCGGGCGTCAACAGGGGATTGCCCACAGACATTTCCTTCACGACACCTGACGGAAGAGGCACGACTTCGTCTGTCGTAGTGACATCACTGAGATACATCACACGCGGCGCATGGATAGACAACTCGTAATTATAACGCATGAAAAACGAGGGAGAAAACCTATAGCTCAGCATCACCGCCGGACGGGGCAGTGTATAATGAAACGAGGCATCGCCCTGCACATAGCTCCTCTGCGACAGGCCCATGCCGGCTTTCCATCCCAGACTGCCCAGCCTGCCGTTAAGCTGTGCATACCCGTACACATCCGACTGCCTCAATATCGGAGAGTTCCCGACATCGCCCGAGTATCCGTTTTCGATACGGTCACGGCTGTATTGCAGTCCAGCGGAAAGCGTGAAAGGTTTCATCCTGTTCTCGTAAAGCATCTCGCCGCTCACGGAACGTGTCCTGCCATGTACAGAATAGGCGTAGCTGCCTATGTCCTCACGGCTGTAATCGTAATGACTGCCGACGTATGTCGCTGTGGCAGATGCCGTGAATGTCTGCTTATGAGGCAGATGGAGATTAAAATAAAAATCAAGCTGAGGTGAGGAATAGCGGTCGCGGGTGGCAGAGGAGACACTGCTGACGCCCATCGGGGTCTCCATCTCTCTGACACGCCTGCTCTCAGGAGAACGTGAGAACGCCTCCTTAAAAGATATGTCAAACCTGTATTTGCCTGTCTCTGCAAGACTGTATCGCAGGCGCAGGCTGCCTTCTGCGCCACGGTCCTTATTATAAATATCTTGACTCGAGGCTTTCCATTCCGTGCCGTCGGCAAGTGTATAGACGGCGGTCTTGTCCACATGCGCCCCACGGCTGTCGCGCCATCCGAAGTCACAGTCGACCGAAATTTCACTCTTGCCGCTGTTGAAACGTGCATATATGCCCTCCGAACCTCTGAGGCATGTCAGCGGTTGCATAATCTCTCCTCCAACGGAGTATCCGCTTTTCGGTCGCACGACATTGATATTGATGACATACGCGATGTCTTTTCCATAGCGCAACCCTGGCTCTCGGATAAAGTCCACAGACTTTACGGAGGTCATCTCGAGAGCCAGCAGGTCCTGACGTGTGGCGACTACATCATTGATACGTATCTGCACACTGCCGAGGATGTCCGGGGACTTTATCTCGCGTGTCACCTCGTCGACCATGATTCCCGGCAGGACAAGGCTCCTTATGAGCGAATAGCCTGTGGCTGAAGCCTCTAACTGCCCCTTCGAGGGGAATATACGCTGACCGTTTTCGGTATTAACAACCCTGTGTCCCTGCACCGTCACCTCGCCTATCGCTATCGGTTCTTCTGCCTGTATGCTGTCCGTCTCCACCTGCGCCGCGAGTGGCAAGGAGAGGGGAAGGAGGAGCACGGTCGACACAGCCATCACCTTACGTGGATAATGGCATACTTGCATGAAAGCCGTCACGGCAAGGGACGGCATGAGAATGTTCTGATTTTTCATATCCATATCTTTACATAAGACAGGCTGCACTTGGCAATCAGCGAACAAGCTCACATTGCGCTCGCTTGCACTGTCTTTACATAAGACAGGCTGCACTCGGCAATCAGCGAACAAGTTCACATTGCGCTCGCTTGCACTGTCTTTACACCTGTTTTTGGTTTGCAGGGCAAAGGTACGGGATTGTCTTCAGAAAGGAGGAAAAAACTCACTGACTTTTGTCTGACATTATATCTGACAAAGCCTCAACACAGTGGGTATCAGCAATCTGCGTCCTTATTTGTCAAGATATATGCACGTCCGCGTTCCGACTCCACATGCAGCGAACTGCACCGCTCTATCAGCGGTTTTATGCGGCGCACGAGGGTATACAGGGTGTCGCTCGCATCTGGTTTCTTCGGCCAAAGGGCATCACATATCTGCTGTTTTGTAAGGACATGGGTATCGGAAAGGAAGAACATCTCCATCAGGCGATGCTGCATGGGTGTGAAACGTATCTCCACTCCCGCTGCCGTATAAAACCGTCCCTGCTCTTGGTCGTATGTCAGTCCGCCGTAACGTATGCCGGGATTCATAGGACAAGGTACTGCCTGAGGATAACGCCGTCTGTGCCACAGCATCCCTGTCGCCCACAATGACGCGAGGAAGAGCAATGACGCAGGCAACCGCTGGTCTGACATCCCGAAGACGGTGAGGAACGAGCAGCCGGCATCCGCCTCAATAACTGCGGCATGGCGGTCGTCTATCATCACGGTCTTCACGGAGATTGCCGCGGTATCACGTATCTCCGCAATGGCGATATTGTTGCGGTAGACGGCGACAGTGTCGGGAGTGATGACATCGCTCCGCTGCTGGCGCAGTGTCACAGCCAGTGCCCTGTCCGCCTCATGCTGTATATATGCGCACTGACTTTCATAGCAACACCAACTGGAAAGCACGGAGCTCGCCAGCAATACAAAGAAGACAGCTATCGGGAGATATGGTTTCATGTTCTTTGCGGTTAGAGGGTTATAAGTTTTTTTCGGTTATACGTTTTTTCAAACCTATCCATAAATCACGGCGTTTCACACCGTCTGCGGACGCACCACGGTACGTCCCTACACTTGTGGTGAGATTCGATGTATGGTATTTCTGCTATACTGTCATAGGCATGGTATAATGGGAGCACTGCGCAGTGACACATCTGTAATAATAGCTCCGCGAATGTGGGAACGCAATGTGATATGTTCATATTCTTGTGGTGAGACTTACTGTCTGGACTTTCAGATATACGGTCATCGGAATCTTACACTGTGGAACACTGTACTGTGGCGTATCAGCGAGAATAGCTCCGCGAATGTGGGGACGTGCCATGGTGCGTCCCCAGACGGTGTGAAACACCGAACACGACCAATAGCATTTACCACAAAACCGCATAAGCACAAGACCGCACGTGCTACGGTGTCCAGTACAGAAGGTCTTCGCAGACATAGCCTGTCCTGTCGCCTATGCGCACCCTGTACCACCCGTTCGCAAGACCGAGGCAAGGATACTGGCGCGGCAAATCGCCATCGGCAGACTCTATAGTCCCTACCCTCTTGCTCTTTGCAGAAGGCTGCTGACGCACATTGACCTTGCCGACTCTCTTGGCATAAACAAAACCTTGTCCCTTTTCAGCCGAGTATTCCATGATATGCGCGCCCTCTTTCGGCACTTCCATATAGTCCTGTGCAAAGACAAGGAACTTGTCGCCACAGTCGCCGACATAACGGCAGGCACGGCCGTCGGGCAGGACAACAACCGTACATGATGTCATCCAGCGGAGTTCGGGCAGGAGAAAATCGGCAGAGAAGATGCTCATATTTGCCTTCGGAGAGAAATTCTGGGCGTGCCATTCCAGCGTGGAGCTGCGTCCGAGACTGGCGAGGAGAAAATGTCCCATATACTTTGTGTCCAGCGAATGGAGAGTGCCATGTCCCTCAGTCACGACAAACGGCGCACTGCCGAACAGGGAGTCGGCAAGGCATATATCAACAGGCCCGTCAGACTTTATCCTCAGCGTGAAGTCGTCCACCTGCCTGTTTGCCCACCGTGTGGCAGGCATGAGCCAATACGGCACCTCAAACTCGCAGGCGACATTATAGCTCATGCGGTATCGATAGGTATGATGGACTATGTTTCTCCCATGACGGAAGAGTGCCGGGAAATAGTATGCGTAGGCGAATGACGTGACGCTGTCCAGTTCGTGGTTATAAAGAGCATTTTCAACAGGCAGGATACTGTCCGCCACCTCGCCTGCTCCCTTCCATTTTGAGACATCAAGCGGAGTGAAATCGGTATCGCGCACATCACCAGACCAGCTGACAGCCACAAGTCCGTTGGTATATTCAAGTGGCTGGCCGTTCATCGTCACCATGAAATCATAGATATAAGGATGTCCGCCCTCACGCCTCAGCTGTACCATGGCGTTATATGGCGGCGATGCTTCGAAGGCCATCGTCACGGTCTTCTCCCTGTCACGGTTGAGAAATTCATAGTAGACATCGACGCGTGCGAAGCTGTCCCTGCCTACCGTTATGGTAAGAATCTCTTTCGACACGGCAATATCGGTCTCCGCCACAGGCACCAGGAAGTTACCGCTCGTGAAGTATACGCCATCATTAGCATATCCGCAGGTGATGGCAAGCACGGCAAGCAACGCTGCGAGAACTATCCTTTTCATTCCTTCTCTGATTTATTTTTTATTATAAAGATAGTGCAAACCGAGAGCAATGAAACTTGTTTCAGATTGCCGAGGTGCAGCCTATCTTATGCAAAGATACGGAATATTGGCAAAAGACCGTCATCCAAAGGAAAGTTTTTTGATTTATTTGCTTTTCCATACCCTACACCCATCTTTTCCAGAAGGTGACCTTTTATCACATAAAGGGTCACCTTTCATATGACTAAAGGTAACCTTTCACATGGTAAAAGGTGACCTTTTGAAACGCATATCAAAACGACGGCCTCCTTGCATAATGGTTGTTATTGATTTCCAAGCACATGCAACAATCAGGCATGTGCATAGGAAAAACTATATCAATAATTTGAGAATATTCCTGTTATGCCATGGACAACTGGCAAATCATGAACATTAACAGAATCGCAGGCTAAGGTTTTGCCATTCGGAATAAATTGAGTATCTTTGCAAAACAGCAATATTGGTAAAAACAATGCTGACATATAAGATGCCACGCCTTACTGATGAGAAAAGCATGGCATACCTATATAAGACCTAATCTACACTTCAACATGAACAAAAACGACAAGGATACACGCAGGAAGGTGGTGATAATGGGCGCGACCTCCGGGATAGGAATGGAGGTCGCAAGGGCTCTTGCGGCACAGGGATGGAAGATAGCTGTTGCAGGACGGCGCATCGAGCGTCTAAACAGGCTAAAGGAAGAACTTCCGCAGGTGACGGCAGCAATGCAGATAGACGTCACCGATGAGGACGCTCCGCAGAGGCTTGAGGCCCTTATCGCAGAGCTTGGCGGCATGAATCTTTACTTCCACAGCTCCGGGATAGGCTTTCAGAATGTCGAGATGGATGTAAAACGAGAGATGGATACCGTCGCCGTAAACGGCATGGGATTCACACGCATGGTGACCGCCGCCTTCAACTGGTTTGCGAGGCATCCCGAGCAGAGGGGACATATCGCAGCCATAAGCAGCATTGCCGGCACGAAAGGGCTCGGCGCATCTCCAGCCTACTCCTCCACAAAGCGTTTCCAGAGCCACTATATGGAGTGTCTCGAACAGCTGGCGCATATCCGCAAACTGGACATTTCATTCACAGACATACGCCCCGGCTTCGTCACCACCGAACTGATAAAGGACTTCAACTATCCCATGAACATGGATGCGGCAGATGTAGCGCGGCAGATTGTCTCAGGGATAGACAGGAGAAAGCGCGTCATGGTCATCGACTGGCGTTACCGTGTCCTTGTCTTCTTCTGGCGACTTGTCCCCGGATGGCTATGGAGAAGAATGGACATAAAGAACTGAAGAAAAAAAATAGAGACATAAAAGAAACAAGTAAGTCAACAAAATCAATATACACTGATTTTGTTGACTTACTGAAAAAGGATGTAGTCATAATGCACTCTCTACTTAAAAGAAAGATTACAGTCAGTCTCTCCACTGCCTCTTGCTTCCTTTACACTTCATGCAGGTAGCATGTCCCCATCCGTCACAACTGGAACAGGAAACAGACATTGTCTCTTTACCTGATCCTCCGCACAACAGACAATTAACAATGTTGCCGTAGTCATCACGAACCTTGCCACTATTACAACGATTCCTGCAAGCTCTTTTTTCCGGTACTGTACCATTACCCTTGCAAGTCCTGCACAGCACCTGCGGATCATGTCCAGAGCCATTGCAACGGTCACATGTATACCATCCCCTTGTATTTGAGGGATTACTTCCGGCCTCTCGTGACCAAGAACTTAAACTGAGAATGACAAACAACAATGCCCAAAATGTTGACAATTTTCTTTTCATACGCTTTGCGATGATTTTGGTCAGTCTTACAGCCCTGTCGACTATGGATGAATGCAGAAGCGTGGGCCGACTCTGCCATATCTATCGCTGATGGTCGTAGGAAACCTGAAGATGAAGATATGAGAATAGCAGCCCACGCTATAGCGTGAGAACCGCTTTGATATCCTCTCATCTTCACGAAAATTTCCTACGTTTTCAGCGATGAAAGATAAGCAAAACGCTCCTTCTTTTTATTAATATGTCACGCCACTCCTAAGAATGACGCTACAAATTTACAAATTATTTTGGAATTAACAACATTTTATACGACATTTCTCTGAAAAACTCATCAAAATCCATTTCACCGAATTAGCAGGAGTTACCATTAGTTGACATTGCATGCATCTGCTGTAACGACCATCAAGCATTCTTCCCCATGTTTTTGAGCCTAATATGTAAGAGACAAAAAATCGGGCATATCAGAATCCATTGATTACTGATATGCCCGATAACGGAATAATATCTTGTCGTGAGGCTAAGTGATTCTGATTATCACTTTACCAGCCCACCGAGATATGTCTTCATTATTCTTGGGAAGCGTCCCGAGGATGATTACAGGATGTCTATTACAGGAACGACATCCTTGTCGTTATACTCGAGGTTCTCGCCTGCCATACCCCAGATGAAGGTATAGTAGTATGTGCCTGCCGCTGCGTGGATAGACCACTCTGGAGACATGATGGCCTGCTCGTTGTGCAGCCATACGTTGCGTGACTCCTGTGGCTGGCCCATGACATGGTCGACAGTCTGTCCCTCTGGAAGGTTGAAATAATAGTATGCCTCGATGCGGCGGCCGTGTGTGTGAGGAGGCATGGTGTTCCATACAGCTCCTGGCTCAAGCTGTGTAAGACCCATCTGGAGCTGGCAAGGACCTTCTTCCAGTGCGTCACGTACGATGAGCTTATAGATGGTGCGTGCGTTGGCCTCTTCCTTTGTGCCTACAGGTCCCCAGACGGCGGCCTTCAGAGAGCCTTTACGTCCGTCGAGAGTGACCCACTGGGTCTTGTAATGCTTGTGGGCTGTAGCAGAGTTGATATAGAACTTTGCAGGATTCTTCGGATCCTTTGAACGGAATATCACCTCCTTGTTGCAGTCTATCCAGTTGCCTTTCTTGTCCTGCATGTGGCCACGTCCTACATAGAGAGCCTCCTTAGGACTGAGGACATACTCCTTGCCGTCAACGAATACAGAGCCTACGCCCTGTCCGCAGTTGATGATGCCCATCTCGCGGTTATGGAGGAAGTATGGCTCCTTGATGGTCTTGTCGACAGAGAGTCCGAGGGCTGTGAAGTTCTCGAGCTTGAGGTCCTTATTCACTGGCATTGCACCGCCGAAGATGAAGCGGTCATACTGTGAGTAGGTAAGGTTGATTTCGTCGGCAGCCATGACTTTCTCCATCACGAAGCGCTCACGGAGAGTCTTGGTGTCATAGTGCTTCACGTCTTCCGGATGGCAAGCTGTCTGGAAATAAACATTCTGCTGTGCAGAAGCGCCGAGGGCCATAACGGCGAGGGCGGCGGTCAAAAGGGTCTTTTTCATACGTTTTCCTATTGATGTTGTTTTGTTGTGATTCATGTAAGAACGGATTATCATTTCTTATTGATGCGCATATAGTTCCATGCGACAAGTGCTGCCGTGACGACGCATAGCAGTCCTGCACCTATAAACTTCATGTATTTGCATCCTGCATAGATGAGCATGGAGAGCGGACTGGAGGCGAAGTCAAGTGCACCTGCCTGGAATCCTTCCGGCACTGCCACGGCGGCATCCTCTGGATGTGCCACGGCTACAGAGTGGGCGGCAGAGGTAAAGTCGCCAGCCATCCATGTGACGAAATAGAGTCCTATGGCAACGACAACAAGTCCTACAATGAAAGAGCGGAGGACATTGCCGTTTGTGTAAGGCAGTACCATCACGAAGACATAGAACATGCCTGCGAGGGATGCCAGCGGCAGGAACTGGTTGCCTGGGAGCACGACTGCGAGGGCAAGGGTCACAGGGATAAGGAGGAGTGATACCACGAGGGTGGTAGGATGTCCTATGACGAGTGCCGGCGACATGCCGATATACAGTTCCTTGTCAGCACCGAACTTCTTGGCGATGAGTTCGCGTGTAGCGTCGGAGATAGGTTTGAGGCCTTCGATGAAGAGCGATGTGATGCGCGGTATGAGTTCCATGACAGCACCCATCTTGATACCGAGACCGAGGGTGGCAGGAATATTGTCTACGACTTCGTTCCAATCCTTGCATGCAAGACAGCCTATGATGACACCTATGATGACACCGAGAAAGAGCGGTTCGCCGAAGAGACCGAATTTTTTCTTCATGCCTTCAGAGTCGATATTCACCTTGTTGATGCCAGGAACATAGTCAAGGCATTTGTTGATGACCACTGCAAAAGGCATGAATCCCTGACAGAACGGCTGAGGGATGGATATGCCTTCCATGTTAGGGTAGAAATTCTGGAATTTCTTTGCCGTGACGTCTGCAAGGACAAGGGTTATGATGTAGCAGATGATTGCCGCGAAGAAGCCCCATACGACAGAGTCTGTCATGAAGTATACGACGGCGCCGATGAATGCGAAGTGCCAGTAGTTCCAGAGGTCAATGTTCACTGTGCGTGTGCATCCGAGGAGAAGGAGCACGAGATTGACACCGAGGCAGACAGGTATGATGAACGAGCCGACAAGGGTATTGTACGCCACAGAAGCGGCTGCAGGCCAGCCCATATCGAACACCTGAAGCTCAAGACCGTAGATTTCCACCACCTTGCCCAAGGCTGGGCCGAGACTTGTGGTGAGGAGTGCTGTGACAACCGACAGGCCGACAAAACCGACTCCGACATAAAGGCCGCTCTTCAGTGCCTTTGAGAACTTGATACCGATACATACGCCGAGAATGGTGAAGATGACTGGCATCATCACTGCGGCACCAAGACCGATAATGTAAGAGAATACTGATTCCATAAGAAAGATATGTTTGGTTTTTAGTGATTCCGCAATGGAAGGCTGACAGCATTGCCTCTACAGGCAAGAGCCAGGCCTCGTGCGTGGAAATATTTTATCTTGAATGAGTGTTCAAAGACTGAACGATATTTGTAAATCCAGAAACTCACTTGTTTATCTCTATTTTCACAGGATTGGCAAGAGCTTTCTTCCAGTCTTTCAGCCATGAGAACCATGCGTTCTTGTCTGAGAACCCGAAAGTCTCCATATCACATGTGACGGCAAACCAGTAGTGCAGGTTGTCTGTCTGTGTGCCGCAGACCTCCACATAGGCCTGGTTCGGTATCTTCGGAGCTGGAACAGCGTCCTTATCGGTGAAGTGGCTGTCGCTCTTATAATAAGGACTTGGCACAAATACTCCGAGACCTACGGTATGAGTGTCGTACACCTTCGGATTGTTGCCTGCACAGGCTGTACCCCAGCATCCGCGGAGACCAGCCTTGTCTGTATACTCTTCAGAGCCTTCCACTATATCCACGATGCCTGTAGACAGCGGGATGTCTGCCACGGTACGGGAGAATCGTACATTGACCTGCACATCGCGGTGACCGGCATAGACAGTATATGTCGTGGTGATGTCCACAGGCTTGCATCCGTTATAAGGAAGCCAGCCTTTGTTGGTTATGGCGATGACAGTACGCACCGGGCCTGTCGTGACGACTGTATATGTGCGTGTGCGTACATTCTGGAACATCACGGCATTCTTGCCGTCCCAGCCATAGAGGGCGCCGCAGCCGTATGTTGTACCGGTATAGAGCACATCGTCACCATAGCCTGCCGCTTTCTGCTCCTTGGAAGGGTAGAAACTGGTCTCGGCTATCTCGCAGCGTTGCTGCTTATGTCCGTAATAGTCTATCGACTGACGATGGTCGCCATAGATACGGAAACCTGCCATATCGCTCTCCATCACCGGACCATGAGGGAAGATATACTGATAGGTATTGCTTGTTCCTGGGCAGGTAATGGACTTCACCGGCATGTGCTGCGGCTTTGCCGCGGACTTGTTGCGGTCGCGTATCGCCATCCCGCCGTAAGTCTTCAGTTCGTACTGGCGTGGCTCACCTTCAGTGAAAAGGCTTACTGTGGCTGTCAACTTCTCTTTCTTCTTCATGTCGGTGACAAAAGAAAGCTCGTCGAACAGGCCGTCATCATCCATATCGTCAAGCTGGCATGGCACTTCCTTGCCGGCAATGGTTACGACTGCCGAACGGACATCTCCTGAGACAGGGACAACAACAGGAACGGACTTGCGTTCCATGGAGACAGGGTTGGCAAGATGGACTGTCATCTGCTTTTCCGCCGAGACGGAGAGGACAGCCATGAACGCTGATATTATTATTGCGAATAGTCTGTTCATAGTCTTATGATAAGATTTTATATTCCAAAGATTTCCGGTAAAACTGTTTCCCGAGAGTCGATGATATCAGCAAACAGGGATGGTATCACGGCTAAGGGAATCCTGCTTTACAAATAAAAAAGCGGTAAGCGACGAGCCTGAAAGTGACTCGCCACCTACCTCTTTTATGTCATTGGCGTTATCGCTCTACGATGTCGCTGTCAACGAAATCGAGGACATTACGCTTGTTTGCCTGCATGCGCTCATACTCTTCCTTGCTGCCGACAACTATCTTGTCGAACTCGCGCAGACCTGTACCGGCAGGGATGAGATGACCGGAGATTACGTTCTCCTTCATGCCTACGAGATAGTCGGACTTGCCACGGATAGCAGCCTCGTTGAGTACCTTTGTGGTCTCCTGGAATGATGCTGCTGACATGAACGACTTGGTACCGAGAGCGGCACGTGTGATGCCCTGGAGTATCTGGGTAGATGTCGCTGGTATCGCCTCGCGTACCTGTACAAGACGCATGTCACGGCGCTTGAGACTTGAGTTCTCGTCGCGCAGACGGCGTGCTGTGACAATCTGTCCCTTCTTGAGATTCTCAGAATCACCGGCATCAACGACAACCTTCTTGCCCCAGATACGGTCATTCTCCTCACGGAAGTCAAGTTTGTCAACAAGCTCCTGCTCAAGGAAGTTAGTGTCGCCAGGCTCATCGATACGCACCTTACGCATCATCTGACGTACGATGATTTCAAAGTGCTTCTCGTTGATTTTCACACCCTGCAGACGGTAGACACCCTGAACCTCATTGACGATATACTCCTGGACTGCGGTAGGACCCTTGATGGCAAGGATATCGCCTGGAGTGATGACACCGTCGGAAAGCGGTGTTCCGGCACGCACGGCGTCGTGCTCCTGAACAAGAATCTGCTTGGACTGTGAAATCATGTACTTGCGCTGGTCGCCGGTCTTTGATGTCACAATGACCTCACGGTTACCGCGACGTATCTTACCCATGGTGACCTCACCGTCGATTTCCGATACAACAGCAGGATTGGAAGGGTTACGTGCCTCGAAGAGCTCTGTCACTCGTGGAAGACCACCGGTGATATCACCGACCTTGGCTACACTACGAGGTATCTTGACAAGAGTTGTACCAGTAGCTATCTTCTGACCGTCCTCTACGACAACGTGACCGTCACGAGGGAAGTAGTAGGTGCCAAGCACCTCGCCGTTCTTACCTATGACATCACAGGTAGGTACCTGATTGCGGTCCTTGGAGTCGATGATAATCTTCTCGGTAAGACCTGTCGTATCATCGGTCTCAGCACGGAACGTCTTGCCTTCAATGACATCATTGAAACGAAGTGTACCTGCATACTCAGAGACAATGACTGCGTTGAACGGGTCCCAACGTGCTATGACGTCTCCCTTCTTGAGCACATCACCATTCTTATAATAGAGTGAAGAGCCGTATGGAATATTCTGGCTTGAGAGCGCGATATTCGTGTTTGGATCTACGAAGCGTATTTCGGCAAGACGTGATACAACCATCTGGCAGTCGATATCCTCGCCGTCGTTCTCCTCGCGGAACGGTACGGTACGGAGCTCGTCAAACTCGATGCGGACATCACCCTTGGCAACAATCGTTGCATTGGCAGCGGCATTACCTGCGACACCGCCGGCGTGGAAAGTACGGAGGGTAAGCTGTGTTCCCGGCTCACCGATAGCCTGTGCGGCAATGACACCGACAGCCTCGCCTTTCTGAACCATCTTGGCTGTAGCAAGGTTACGACCATAGCATTTCTTGCAGACACCGGACCTGGACTCACAGGTAAGCACGGAGCGAATCTCTACCGACTCGACATCTGCTTCCTCTATGGCCTTGGCACGAGCCTCTGTGATTTCCTCTCCTGCAGGACAGAGCACCTTGCCTGTATGTGGATCAAGGACATCGTGTACCGATACACGGCCGAGGATACGGCTTGAGAGGGATGCGATAATCTCGTCACCGCTCTTCAATGCTGTACAGTTGAGACCGCGGAGGGTGCCACAGTCTTCCTCATTGATGATGACATCATGGGAGACATCCACAAGACGACGTGTAAGATAACCGGCATCGGCTGTCTTCATGGCGGTATCGGCAAGACCCTTACGTGCACCGTGTGACGCAATGAAGTACTCGAGCACTGACATGCCTTCCTTGAAGTTTGACAGGATAGGGTTCTCGATTGTTGCACGGTCGTCAGCACCGGCCTTCTGAGGCTTTGCCATAAGTCCGCGGATACCTGACAGCTGCTTGATCTGATCCTTAGAACCACGGGCACCGGAGTCAAGCATCATGTACACGGCATTGAAGCCCTGGTCTGCCTCAGTCATTTCCTTCATGAGGATATCGCCGATATCGTTATTGACATGTGTCCATGTATTGATGACCTGATTGTAACGGTCCTGATCCGTGATGAAGCCCATCTCGTAGTTCATCTGGATATCCTTGACGGCCTCATTACCCTTGCGGATGATTTCTTCCTTCTCCGGTGGGATGATGATATCGTCAAGGTTGAATGACAGACCAGCCTGGTATGCCATACGGTAACCGAGGTTCTTGATGCCGTCGAGGAACTCGCAGGCCTTGGCGAAACCAACTTCCTTGATGACATCGGCGATGATATCGCGGAGAGAGCCTTTTGAGATAATGGCATTGACATATCCCATCTCATCAGGAATCATCTCATTGACAATGACACGACCGACTGATGTCTCAACCATATGGTGCACTTTTTTGCCGTCGACGATATCGTTGACAGCAACCTTAACCTGTGCATGGAGGTCAAGACGCTTCTCATTATAAGCGATAATTGCCTCCTCTGGACCGTAGAACGTAAGTCCTTCACCCTTTGCTCCCGGACGGATTTTTGTGATATAGTAGAGACCAAGCACCATATCCTGTGACGGCACTGTGATAGGTGCGCCGTTGGCAGGGTTCAGGATGTTATGGCTCTGGAGCATCAATATCTGCGCCTCGAGGACAGCCTCGTTGGAGAGAGGGAGATGGACAGCCATCTGGTCACCGTCGAAATCGGCGTTGAACGCTGTACATGCCAACGGATGGAGCTGGATAGCCTTACCCTCAATCATCTTCGGCTGGAATGCCTGGATACCGAGACGGTGAAGTGTCGGAGCACGGTTGAGGAGCACAGGATGTCCCTTCATCACATTCTCAAGGATATCGAAAATGACTGGCTCGCGACGGTCAACAATGCGCTTTGCTGACTTTACGGTCTTGACAATGCCACGCTCGATGAGCTTGCGTATGATAAACGGCTTGTAAAGTTCGGCTGCCATAAGTTTAGGAAGGCCACACTCGCCCATCTTGAGCTCCGGACCTACGACAATCACCGAACGTGCAGAATAGTCGACACGCTTACCGAGAAGGTTCTGACGGAAACGTCCAGCCTTACCCTTCAGGGAGTCTGAGAGGGACTTGAGAGGGCGGTTGCTCTCGCTCTTCACGGCAGATGCCTTACGGCTGTTGTCAAAGAGTGAGTCAACAGCTTCCTGAAGCATACGCTTTTCATTGCGGAGAATAACTTCAGGTGCCTTTATCTCCATCAGTCTTTTGAGACGGTTGTTACGGATGATGACACGACGATAGAGGTCATTGAGGTCTGACGTAGCGAAACGTCCGCCATCCAGCGGCACGAGCGGACGGAGCTCTGGAGGTGTCACAGGAAGAATCTTCAGTATCATCCACTCAGGACGATTGATTTCCTTGCTTGTACGGAAGGCCTCTACAACCTGAAGACGCTTCAACGCCTCTGTCTTACGTTGCTGCGAGGAGTCGCTGTTTGCACGGTCGCGAAGCTCATAGGAGAGTGCGTCAAGATCAAGACGCTGCAGGAGGGCATAGATGGCTTCGGCACCCATCTTGACGATGAACTTGTTAGGATCATCATCAGGAAGAAGGTCGTTCTCATCTGCAAGTACTCCGTTGTCATAGAGGCTTGTCAATTCTTCCTCTGAGAGGAGATCGAACTGACGGTATACATGCTCGTCTGCAGTACGCTCATCATCATTGTCTCTTGGACCGAGAATTCCAGGCTGTATCACGACGTATTTCTCGTAATATATCACAGCCTCGAGCTTCTTTGTAGGCATACCGAGAAGATAGCCCATCTTGCTCGGCAGAGAGCGGAAATACCAGATGTGGGCAACAGGCACGACAAGCTCGATATGTCCGGAACGCTCACGGCGCACCTTCTTCTCTGTAACCTCAACACCACAACGGTCGCAGACGATGCCACGGTAACGGATACGCTTGTACTTTCCGCAGGCACACTCGAAATCCTTTGTAGGACCGAAGATACGCTCGCAGAAAAGGCCGTCACGCTCAGGCTTGTACGTGCGGTAGTTGATTGTTTCAGGCTTGGTAACCTCACCGAATGAGTTCTCAAGAATTTCCTCTGGAGACGCTATACCAATGGTAATCTTGGTGAAATTATTCTTTATCTTGTTTTCTTTCTTGAAAGCCATAGTTTCTTTTTGAAAGTTGTTAGTCATGAGCCAAATGCTATATGTATGGACTGTACGCCATACCATAGCAGATGGCCGTTAACCTTTTATTAATCGAGCTTGATGCTGAGACCAAGACCGCGGAGCTCATGGAGAAGCACATTCAGAGACTCTGGGATACCTGGTGTAGGCATGTTGTCTCCCTTGACTATCGCCTCGTATGAACGGCTACGGCCTGTGACATCATCCGACTTGACGGTAAGTATCTCCTGAAGGACATGTGATGCGCCGAATGCCTCGAGCGCCCAGACCTCCATCTCTCCGAATCGCTGGCCACCGAACTGTGCCTTACCGCCGAGCGGCTGCTGTGTGATGAGAGAGTAAGGACCGATAGAGCGGGCATGCATCTTGTCTTCAACCATGTGACCGAGCTTGAGGAAGTATGTTATACCTACTGTCGCCGGCTGGTCGAACCTCTCGCCTGTCTCACCGTCATAAAGGTGAGTTGAGCAATAGCGTGGCAGACCTGCCTTGTCTGTCCATTCGTTAAGGTCGTCAAGTCTCGCACCGTCAAAGATAGGTGTAGCGAACTTAACGCCAAGACGCTTTCCTGCAGCACCGAGGACGGCCTCGAATATCTGTCCGAGGTTCATACGTGAAGGCACACCAAGAGGGTTGAGGACAAGGTCTACAGGACGTCCGTCCTCAAGGAACGGCATATCTTCCTGACGCACCACCTTTGACACAATACCCTTGTTTCCGTGACGGCCGGCAAGCTTATCGCCGACACCGATCTTGCGCTTCTTGGCGATATATACCTTTGCCATCTGGAGGATACCTGATGGAAGTTCATCACCGATAGTGATAGCGAACTTGCGGCGCTTGAGTTCGGCATCAAGGAGCTTGTACTTACGGATATAGTTCATTATGAGCTTCTGGATAAGCAGGTTTGTATGCTCATCATCGGTCCAGTCGTTTGACTGTATACCGTCAAACTCAAGGTTTGCTATAGCTGTTGCCGTGAACTTGCTGCCCTTTGTGATAATTTCAGCACCTGTATAGTCCTTTACGCCTTGTGATGTCTTGCCATGTGTGAGAGTGAGAAGCTTGTCTATGAGAATTTCCTTGAGGTCATTGTTCTTTGCCTCATACTCTGCCTCGAGCTTCTGGAGCAGAACCTTATCCTGCTTCTTGGACTCACGTGTCTTTACGGCACGGGAGAAGAGCTTCTTGTCTATCACGACACCAGACAGTGACGGGTTGGCTTTCAGAGAAGAGTCCTTGACATCACCAGCCTTATCGCCGAAGATGGCACGGAGAAGTTTCTCCTCAGGTGAAGGGTCGCTCTCACCCTTAGGTGAAATCTTGCCTATCATGATGTCACCTGGCTCAACACGGGCACCGATACGTATGATACCATTATCGTCAAGGTCCTTTGTCGCTTCTTCTGAGACGTTAGGAATATCGGAGGTAAACTCCTCTACACCACGCTTTGTCTCACGGACATCAAGTGTATACTCGTCAACATGCACAGAGGTGAGGACATCCTCACGGACGATGCGCTCGTTGAGCACAATGGCATCCTCATAGTTGTAACCCTTCCAAGGCATGTATGCCACAAGGAGGTTGCGGCCGAGCGCGAGCTCTCCGTTCTCGGTAGCATATCCTTCTGTCAGGATATCGCCGGCCTTCACGCGCTGTCCCTTCTCACATATAGGACGGAGGTCGATGACCATGTTCTGGTTTGTGCGACGGAACTTCGGTATGCGGTATTCCTTCAGAGCCGGTTCAAAACTTACGAACTCCTCGTCTTCTGTGCGGTCATAGAGGATACGTATTGTAGTAGCGTCTACATATTCTATTACACCTTCACCCTCTGCTGTGATCATTGTACGCGAGTCCTCGCAGACCTGCTTCTCAAGTCCCGTACCCACGATAGGTGCATCGTTATGTATCAACGGCACAGCCTGACGCATCATGTTACATCCCATGAGCGCACGGTGACCGTCATCATGCTCGAGGAACGGGATAAGACCTGCCGATACAGAGGCTATCTGCTGAGGAGCGACATCCATGAGGTCTACCTGAACAGGAGGAACTACAGGGAAATCTGCATCCTGACGGCACTTGACAACCTCGCGGATAAATGTACCGTCATCGTTCAGAGGGGCATTTCCCTGACCGATGATATGCTTTTCCTCCTCTTCAGCAGAGAGGTATACAACATTTTCATTGTCAAGGTCAACGACACCGTTATTCACCTTACGGTATGGGGTCTCAATGAAACCGAGGTCATTGATCTGGGCATACATACAGAGAGAGGAGATAAGACCGATGTTCGGGCCTTCAGGACTCTCGATAGGGCACAGACGGCCGTAGTGTGTATAGTGTACGTCACGCACCTCAAAGCCTGCACGCTCACGTGAAAGACCGCCAGGACCGAGGGCTGAAAGACGGCGTTTGTGTGTCACCTCTGCCAAAGGGTTGGTCTGGTCCATGAACTGTGACAGCGGGTTGGTTCCGAAGAACGAGTTTATAACGCTCGCCATCGTCTTGGCATTGATGAGGTCTGTCGGAGTGAACACCTCATTGTCACGCACGTTCATGCGCTCGCGGATAGTGCGGCTCATACGGGCAAGGCCTATGGCAAACTGGTTTGCAAGCTGCTCGCCGACGATCTTCACGCGACGGTTGGACAGGTGGTCGATATCATCGACACTTGCCTGGCTGTTTATGAGGTTGATGAGATACTTGATAATCTCCGTGATGTCCTCCTTGGTAAGGATGCGCACATCCATATCGGTATCAAGACCCAGCTTCTTGTTGATGCGGTAGCGACCTACCTCGCCCAGGTCATAACGCTTGTCTGAGAAGAACAGGTTGAGCACAACCTCGCGAGCCGATGCTTCATCAGCAGGGTCTGCATTGCGAAGCTGACGGTAGATATAATAGATGGCTTCCTTCTCGGAGTTGGAGCTGTCCTTTGCAAGAGTATTGAAGATGATGGAGTACTTGCTCGCATTCTCCTCATCCTTGGAAAGCAGGATTGTCGCAACGCCACTGTCAAGAATATCCTCGACATTGTCTTCAGACACGACTGTGCCACGCTCGATGATGACATCGTTACGCTCTATGGAAACAACCTCACCGGTATCCTCGTCCGCATAGTCCTCATACCAGCTCTTCATGATGTTAGCTGCAAGAGTACGGCCTATGCACTCCTTGAGGTTCTTCTTGTTTACCTTGACTTCCTCTGCAAGGTCGAAGATCTGCAGGATATCCTTGTCCTTCTCGAAACCGATGGCACGGAGGAGAGTTGTGACAGGAAGCTTCTTCTTACGGTCGATATAAGCGTACATCACGTTATTGATATCCGTGGCGAACTCTATCCATGAGCCCTTGAACGGGATGATACGTGCGCTGTAGAGAACAGTACCGTTGGCATGTATACCCTGACCGAAGAACACGCCTGGGGAACGGTGCAGCTGAGCCACGACAACGCGCTCGGCACCATTGATCACGAATGTGCCGTTGCTTGTCATATAAGGAATAGAGCCAAGGAATACATCCTGTATGAATGTACCGAAATCCTCATGGTCCGGGTCTGTACAGTACAGCTTCATCTTAGCCTTGAGAGGAACACAATATGTCAGACCACGTTCGAGACATTCCTCGATGGTATAGCGTGGCGGATCAATATAGTAGTCCAGGAACTCAAGGACGAAATTGTTGCGTGTGTCTGTTATAGGGAAGTTCTCGTCGAACACCTTATACAGGCCGTCGTTCTTGCGCTCTTCTGGAGGAGTGTCCAGTTGTAGGAAGTCCTTGAAGGACTTGAGTTGCACATCGAGGAAATCCGGATATGGCATCGGATTCTTCACACGGGCAAAATTTACTCTGTTATCAATAACTTTTGTAGCCATCTATCTAAATTTGTTGTTAGGATGTCTATTATCACCTATGGATTCATTCGCGCGAGGCGCACGGAAGGAAGATGCCTTACAGCTCTCCGTCAAGCCTTCGCCAGTTGCCGCCCCTGTCTTTGCCGGTTCTTGCAGTGGAATCTGTCCGCTGCCTTGCAGAGAGGGCAGCCTTTCGTTGCCGGCATGCGAATCCTGTAATCAGGGGTGTAGAGATAAAGAAAGGTTAAGACCCCTCTATTTGAGAGATCTTAACCAAGTTGTTTTATATCTAAGGAAATCGGAGAGACTCCGGTTTCGCTATCCGATAAGTCTATTACTTCAGCTCAACCTTAGCGCCAGACTCCTCGATTGCCTTCTTCAGGTTCTCAGCCTCTGCCTTAGAAAGACCCTCCTTCAGTGTAGAAGGTGCTCCATCAACGAGATCCTTTGCCTCTTTCAGACCAAGACCGCAAGCCTCCTTAACAGCCTTAACGACTGCGAGCTTAGCGCCACCTACCTCAGCGAGGACAACATCGAAAGATGTCTTCTCCTCAGCTGCCTCAGCTGCTGCGCCAGCTGCTGGACCAGCAGCAACAGCTACAGCTGCTGCAGCAGGCTCAATACCATAAGTCTCCTTGAGCTCGTTAGCAAGCTCGTTTACTTCTGCAACAGTAAGGTTTACCAACTGTTCTGCAATTGCCTTAATATCTGCCATTTTCTTTTAATGTATTTAATTTATTAATAATCTTTGTGAATTAATTTTCAGCAACACTTTCGGGCGTATCGCCAGATCCCATATAATGTGAGGTTCAGTATGATTATCCGCGCTCCTCGAGAGTCTGAAGCAGACCGTGAATCTTGCCTCCGGCAGAAGCCTGGAGTGCAGAGATGACGTTCTTTGCCGGGCTTTGGAGGAGAGAGACAATCTCGCCGATAAGTTCGTTCTTGCTCTTGATGTTAGCGAGCTGCTCAAGCTTGTCTGCGCCTACGAAGAAAGATTCCTCAGCATATGCAGACTTGAGAGCTGGCACGCCAGCCTTCTTGTACTCCTTAAGCATCTTGCCAGGGACATTGGCTGTCTCTGTGAAGAGGATTGCCGTATTGCCAACAAGAGAGTCATACAATGGAGAGTAATCAATGTCAGATGCCTCGAAAGCCTTGTGAAGAAGATTGTTCTTAACAACGACCATCTTAATCTGACTCTTGAAGCACTTGCGACGAAGGTCGCTTGTGGCACCAGCATTCAGACCTGTAACGTCTACGAGGTAGAAATGAGGATATGCCTTGAGCTTCTCACCGAGTTCAGCGATGACAGTATCTTTTACTTCTTTTTTCATTTTACAAAACTTTTAGAGTTTATTCAACTGATTTTGGATCAATCTTGATACCCTTACTCATTGTGCTTGAAATAAAGATACTCTTGATATAAGTTCCCTTTGCAGCTGCAGGCTTGAGCTTGATAATGGTCTGGATGAACTCCTTCGCATTCTCGAAGATTTTTTCTGAAGGGAAAGAAATCTTACCGATAGAAGCGTGGACGATACCTGTCTTGTCAACCTTGAAGTCGATCTTACCAGCCTTTACATCCTTTACTGCCTTTGCGACATCCATTGTTACAGTGCCACTCTTTGGGTTAGGCATGAGTCCGCGAGGACCGAGTACACGGCCGAGAGGACCAACCTTGCCCATGCAGGAAGGCATAGTGATGATGACATCTACATCTGTCCAGCCATGCTTGATTTTCTCGACATATTCGTCAAGACCAACATAGTCGGCACCAGCTTCCTTGGCAGCAGCTTCCTGATCAGGAGTACAGAGAGCGAGGACACGCACAGTCTTGCCAGTTCCGTTAGGCAGTGTAACCACGCCACGAACCATCTGGTTTGCCTTGCGAGGGTCAACGCCAAGACGTACATCAATATCAAGAGAAGCGTCGAACTTTGTTGTGGTGATTTCCTTCACCAGTTCTGAAGCTTCCTTGAGAGTGTAAGCCTTGCCCATCTCTACCTTATCAGCAACAGCCTTTTGATTTTTTGTCAGTTTACTCATTTTTCTGAAGTTTTTCGGTACAAGCGCCAAGTTCATAGACTTGGCTCCCGGAATTGTTAATTACTTAAGCAGGAAAGTCACCCTTTACAGTGATACCCATACTACGTGCTGTACCCGCAACAAGACGCATTGCAGCCTCGACTGTGAAACAGTTCAGGTCGGCGAGCTTATCTTCAGCGATTGCGCGAATCTGCTCCCAAGTGACCTCTGCCACCTTCTTACGGTTTGGCTGGTCAGAACCGCTCTTAATCTTGGCAATCTCCTTGAGCTGTACAGCGGCAGGAGAAGTCTTGATTACGAAATCAAATGACTTGTCAGCGTAGTAAGTGATAACGACTGGAAGTACCTTACCAGCCTTATCCTGGGTGCGGGCATTGAACTCCTTGCAGAATCCCATAATGTTGATACCCTTCGAACCGAGGGCTGGACCTACGGGAGGTGAAGGATTCGCAGCGCCACCCTTAATCTGTAACTTGAGTGTTCCAGCAACTTCTTTAGCCATTTTGTTTGTAATTTAATTTTTGTATATATAAAAAGAGATGCGTGTACGTAACTACATGCTACTCTTTTTCAACTTGCATAAAACCGAGTTCCAACGGAGTCTTACGTCCGAAGATCTTCACCATCACCTTAAGCTTGTGCTTTTCGGTATTCACCTCTTCGATGATACCGTTGAAGCCACTGAAAGGACCGTCGATGACCTTCACTGTCTCATTGACCTCGTAAGGAACGTCTGTTTCCTCCACGATAGTAGTCTCCTCGGCAGTTCCGAGCATACGGTTGATTTCTGCCTGGCGGATAGGTGTCGGAGTGTCTGTGCCTCCAAGGAAGCCGAGAACATTAGGCATAAACCGAATAAGAGAGGCCATATCGCCTGCAAGGTTCGCCTCCAGGAAGACATATCCCGGCAACGACACCTTTTCCTTTACCACTCGCTTACCGTTACGCACGGAAACATGTTTCTCAAGTGGAATCAACACTTGCGAAACATTTCTTGCGAGAAGGTCATTGTGCTTTTGCTCTGCTTCGATATATTCCTTTACCTTAACCTCTTTGCCACTCACAGCCTTGAGGACATACCAATTCATACCATTGTCAGCCATTTTGTAAAAGAGAAATGATTAATTAGGGTAAACGGTAGTCATCACAAGCTGAAAAACAGTATCCATTGCGAACACAACAAGTGCAATGACAAGGGAAGCAGACAATACTACCACTGCACTATGTGTCAGCTGCTTGTATGATGGCCAAGTAGTTTTATGCGCAAGCTCATCGTAACAAGCCTTGCAATAATTTACTATCTTATTCATATTATATTCAATTAGCACGGGAGGAAGGAATCGAACCCTCATTGACGGTTTTGGAGACCGCTTTCCTACCATTGAAAGACTCCCGTAGGTTGGCTTCCGCCGTCTTTACGACGGAAGCCATTATCTGATTTTATAGATTTCAGAGAATCTTCAGCTTACAGGATTAATCCTCGTAAACCTCTGTGATCTGACCAGAGCCCACTGTACGGCCACCCTCACGGATAGCGAAGCGGAGACCTGCATTGAGAGCCACAGCGTAGATAAGTTCTACATTGATCTCAACGTTATCGCCAGGCATTACCATTTCAACGCCTGCAGGGAGAGTGATCTCACCTGTACAGTCCATTGTACGGAGGTAGAACTGTGGACGGTACTTGTTGCCGAACGGAGTGTGACGACCGCCCTCTTCCTTCTTCAGAACGTAGATAGAAGCCTTGAACTTCTTGAAAGGCTTAATCTGTCCTGGATGGCAGAGAACCATACCACGCTTGATTTCCTTCTTATCGATACCACGGAGGAGGAGACCTACGTTATCGCCAGCCTGACCCTCATCGAGGAGCTTGCGGAACATCTCGACACCAGTAACGACAGACTTCTTGTCTTCACCGAGACCGAGGAGCTCAACCTCATCACCAACGTGGATACGACCTGTCTCGATACGGCCTGTAGCAACAGTACCACGACCTGTGATAGAGAACACGTCCTCTACTGGCATAAGGAATGGTTTGTCGAGGTCACGTGGAGGATCCTGAATCCATGTATCGCAGGCATCCATAAGCTCCATAACCTTCTCTTCCCACTTCTCAACACCATTGAGAGCACCGAGAGCAGAACCACGGATGATAGGAGTATTGTCGCC
>JAIDEM010000093.1 GCA_029054825.1 Prevotella sp.
ATCCGCAAGTAGCTTTTCAAGTTTAGCTACAGCAGCACTTATAGTTTGGCTTTTATTCTTTATATCTGCCATCAGTTCTGCCAACGAACGATTGTCCACTTCACCACCCTGCTTTATCCACGTGATGTCAAGGCTTGTCTTGTCGCGGGCAATAATTTCATCTACAGGGTATTTGCGCCAACGTCCTTGCGGATTATTCTCGGCATCATAGGTCTCAACCCGATTATTATAGCAAGAAACAAAATCATCCAAATGATGCCGTTCCAGTTTATTGGTGGCAAGCGTGTGCTTTATATCTGTACGGTAGTCGTAAAACCATATTTCTTTGGTTGGTTGTCCTTTACAGAAGAACAACACGTTAGCTTTTACACCTTGAGCATAGAATATACCTGTGGGCAAGCGCAAGATAGTATGCAGATTGAAATCTTGCAATAAGCGTTTGCGAATAGTCTCACCTGCCCCTGCCTCAAAAAGGACATTGTCGGGAAGCACCACAGCAGCACGTCCTCCGGTTTTGAGCATAAGCATCATGTGCTGGAGAAAGTTTAACTGGTTATTCTTGGTTTCTACATAGAAATCTGGGCGGTTGATGTCCACTGAGCCCGCTGGACGAGTACCAAAAGGAGGATTGGCAAGTATCACATCAACAAGCGTTGAAGGCTCTTTTTCTAACGAATCTTCACACACAATCGGACTCCGGTCCGTACCGACACCATGCAAATAAAGATTCATGGAAGCGAGCGTCACCACCAAAGGCGTATTATCCACACCATGCAAAGCTTTGTCACGCAAGAAATCACGTTTTTCTTTACTTGATGACTGAACTTTCATATAATCGTAAGCTGAAAGTAAGAATCCGCCCGTTCCACAAGCCGGATCACAAACAGTTTCACCTATTTGTGGATTGATACAATCTACCATCGCTTGAATAAGCGGACGGGGCGTAAAATACTGTCCTGCACCGCTTTTCTTGTCTTGCCCATTCTTTTCAAGAATGCTTTCATATATAGCTCCCTTCACATCACCGTCCATAATGAGCCATTGCTCCTCATTAATCATGGTGATGACTTTTTTCAGATATACCGGCTTTTCTATCTTGTTTTGAGCCTTGGTATAAATTGTGCCTATCAGATTGTCCTGCCCGCTGAGCTGTTTCAGCGTTTCTTCATACTGTCTGACCAAATCCTCTCCGTCAAGAGCGATCAGATCTTCCCACCTGTAACCGGTCGGTATCACAGATTCCATTTCAAAAAACTCCACGTTCTCGGAATCCATCTTCAAGAATAAAAGATAGGTCAGTTGGGTAATATAATCAGTGAATCCAATTCCTTGTCCGGCAAGAGTGGTTGCCAGATTCCATACTTTTTTGGTGAGCGATTGTTCTGTTGTATTATTTGTTGCCATTTCTTTATGCTGCTTTTCTTAAAACTACAAATGTGTAAAGTGAATAAAGTGCCTCGTCCGCCTTCTGCATATTGCCAAACGCTCTAATCATTTGGGCTGCATGGGTAGCATCATCTTCACGAATATCTCTGATAGTACAAGCTCCGTTAGAAGCGATGTAATCCACAATATGACTGATAACCTCTCGCTGTTTGTCAGTTATTTCACGCTGGTTTTGTCCTAACCAAAGATTGAAAAACTGTTTAGAGGTAGTAACTACGCTATCCAATCGTTCGATTTGGTGGAAAGCAAAGCGCACAAGCTGTATGATATTGGTCAATGCATCACTTTCTTCTTTGGTAGTGGAACGCCTTACCGCTTTAGGATTAACTATGGCATAAGAGTTCCAAAGTTGTTTGGAAGTGAAATGGTTGTTTGACATTTTGAGTTTGTTTTCCAAATCTTTCAACATGGAGTAGGTGATAGGCGTTCCTTCATTATTATATATAATGCGTAGTGCTTCTATTTCATCACTGTGTTCTTTACAAAACTCCTCGAAAGACTCTGTCGTACTTTTTGCTTCCTCAATGGAAAATCCTTTGGAAATAAGCGTATCTTCACCCGGCATCAATATATTGACGAATCCGGCTGCAAGTATAAGGAGGTATTTCCGAGCATCTGCATGATTGGCAAGTGGAGATACCAACCCATTACGCTCATTATTAGATTCATTCGTGCTGATAAACGGTGGAAGAATGCCTTTTTCAAGCGCATCATATATTCTGGTAGAGAGTTCTTTCATATCATCATGAGATAAACGAGCGAACTCAGCCCGTTGCGAATCATCCGCTTTATTGTATATTCGGGCAAGTGTAGCTGCAAGTCGTTTGAGATACTCGTCAGGAATATAGCCATGACTAATACGTTCTAACAACTCCTTCAACGTGATAGTTTTAGTCGTAGGCTCATCGGTTGTAGTTGGAATTGTCTTTTCATGTTCTGTCACGCCTACTGCATCAACCAAATAAAAACAATCCTTGCTGAATGCGTTCGGGGTGACATTGCGAAGTTGCTCATCACCAATAGTACGCACTCCACGCCCTTTCATCTGAACATACAGAGGCAATGACTCCACATCACGCATGAACATCACCACTTCCAGTGGCTTTACATCTGTTCCGGTGGCAACCAACGTGCAGGTCACAGCAATACGGAAATCCCTGTCGTTACGGAATTGGCGTATCAGTTCGTTACTGTCGCCTGCCGAATAAGTGATTTTCTGAACAAAGCGGTCGTCAGTCCGTCCGAACACCTCTTTGGCTATTTGAACAATATTAGTAGCGTGAGCTTCATTGAGAGCAAATATCAATGTTTTGGGCAAATAGTCCATATTCGGCTTACGTTTCGGGTCATTAAACAATTCTTTATAAACCACATCCCGATAGGTCGAAAGGATTAACTTTATCTGTGCAGGATTAATGACACTCCGATTAAGTTCTTTATTTGTGTAGGTTTTGGTTTCCTTATTACTTACAGTCTTGACCTCGCCTGTATATCTTGTTTCTTCTTTAAATTTCTCACCCTCTAATATAGCCCCACCCGTTTCCGTGACTTGCGTTTTTATTCTATATACCCGACAATCTACATTCACACCATCAACGATACTCTTTTCTAATGTATAGTTGACAATGCGATTATTATTGAAAAATGCCATTGTTTCTGGGATAGGAGTTGCGGTCAAACCTATCAACCTTGCCGTATCGAAATACTCCAGCACCTTGCGCCAGTTTCCATAAATGGAGCGATGGCACTCGTCGATGATAATCATATCAAAGTAGTCGTGCGGTAAGTTGGGATTAGGAGGCAAGGTTATTTCCTCTACAGGTTCACTCTCGTTATCGTCTTCATTATCCTCAATAGCTTCTCCTTTCAAGAATGAGAATAGACGTTGTATTGTAGAAATAACGACATTGCTATCAGAAGGAATATAAGACGAGCGAAGGCGATTGACCGTAAAGATAGTATTGAAGGCATCTCCGTTCTCTGTCAGACGGAAAGTTCCAAATTCTCCCTCAGCTTGTTTTCCAAGATTATTTCGGTCAACAAGAAACAACACTCTATGCATTGGTGTATAAGAAAGCATTCGGTAGGCAGCAAGACAAGCCGTATATGTTTTACCTGCCCCGGTGGCAAGAACCATCAACGCCCGATTTTGCCCGGCACGGAAACTTTTTTCAAGTTCTGTCACCGCTTCATACTGGCAATCACGAAGCCCCTTCTTTTTCAATGTCGGAAGTCCGGCAAATGGGTCTTTTATACCGAGTATCTTTACAATCTCCTTTGGTGTATGGATATGGTTGATGCATTCCCAATCAGACTCTGCACACTTTCGGTAATCAAGAAATAGGATTTCCTTTCCGTTGCTTTTATAAAGCATGGGAAGAGGCTTTTTCCATGCTTGATAACAGTTAGGGACACTTCTTGCGTATGTTATCACTTGCTCGCTTACCATTCCGGAAGATACATCAACGTCCTCACGTTTAGCCTCAAGCACACCTACAGCCTTACCGTTTATAAACAAGAAATAGTCAGCTTCCATGTTTCCTTTCAGTAATCCCTCGCGTATGGCGACAGCCGTCATATTTGGCTCGTATTCGTCACGGTTTACAACTTTCCAGCCAGCATCAGTGAGCCATCTGTCTATTTTTATCCTTGCCTTTTCCTCTGGTGCCATTGTTCTCATAATGTTTAATTATCAGTAGTTCAGAATGCAAATATACAAAAAAATAGACAAAACATAAAATAAATCATCAAAAAATGCTATGATGTATGGTATTTCATGGGCATATAGAGTCAACCGGCAAGTGCAACTTTTGTGCAAAGTTACATATACTGTTTGAAAAAGACCTCATTAGGTGTTGAGAATTTCAGTTTTTCCCTTGGTCTTCTGTAGATTTTAGCCTGTATCGCTGCAATTTTCCTGTCCGTGACTGTGCTGATGTCCGTTCCTTTTGGAATATACTGCCTGATGAGCTTGTTTGTGTTCCTGATGTTTCCTTTCTGCCATGAGGGGTATGAACCGGTGAAATATACCGGCACGTCCAGTTTCTTCGCCAGCCATTCATGCGCGGCGAATTCCGGATCGTTGTCCGTTGTGATTGTCTTCAGTCTCTCTTCCTTGTACGGCAGACAGGCCATGAGAAACCTGTCGCTGCTCCGTTCCACAAGTGTCAGGATGGCGTCCTGCTCCCTGTCAACGATGAAGTTCATCTCCCAGTCGCCGAAGTGTGTACCGTCAGCCTCTGGCGGTCTCTCGTATATGCTCACGCGGTTCATGAATGTTCAGTAAGGCAGAACGGCTGCAGGTTTATAATCACCGATATCTTCTATAGGAATTGATATAGGTGTAACATGCTTGTTTGTATGGAGTTATCGATGGCAAAACAAAGGGTTACCTTTCACCATGCAAAGTGTCACCCTTTACATGATGAAAGGTAACGGTATGCATGATGAAAGGTCACCCTTCTGAATCGTGATTTGTCTTGAGCAAAAAAATAATGTGATAGAGATGGTGTGGTGGTGGCTCACGGTGTGTGGGCCAGAAAAGGGGAAATGTAGATGTGGTGTCAGAATTTCCAGTTGAGCTGGAAATACAGGTCTGTCTGTGAAGAAGAGTCTATCTGCTGATATGATGACGAGATGTAGTCGCGGTCGAAACAGTGCAGGAAGTTACAGCGGACAGAGGCTTGCATGCCTTTTGTGATGCTGAACTTCGTGAGGAGATTGGTGCGGAGTCCCTGTCCGTAAAGCATGGTGGACGTAGCGCCGTAGGTGATGCTCCGGTCTGTCATGTAGAGGCGCGAGATGTAGTCGGATGTGTGGAAGTAAGTGAGGGAGAGCCATAGCGACCATTTGCCCGACTGAAAACCTAAGCCTTCGGAGACGAGGTATCCCCAGTCGTCGGATGTGGGGAGAAATGTGCCCTGCAGTTGTGAAGCTGACAGGAAATGCCCGAAGGAATATCTCACTGTGGAGCGCAGGGTATGCTGTGCTGTGCCGTCGATGTTGCTGCTGAATTGCGGAAATGCTGTTCCGTTGGCCGTTATCGCCTGTTCCCTGTAGCGGTATCTGATGGTTGCCGACAGGCTTTTACGCTCATAGGCGGCCGACAGGTATGTATCCCATGAACGCGAACTGCTCTGGTATCCGTATCTCGCCCATGGGTGGTATGCGCAGTCAAGATAGGCTGAGAGGGTGAGGTTGCGCATTGCCGTTGTCGTCACGCCCGTATATATGCCGTTCTCGTTCTGGCAGTTGCTGACATCGCCGAAGCTCCTGCCGAGCAGGGAGGTGTGCCTGTAGCCGTAGTATCTGTGCAGGGCGAAGGCCGTCCACTGAGGGTGGAAGAGCCATCTCAGGGCATTTGCCGTGGCGACGGCTATGCCTGCTTTCTCCTGTTCTTGATATGTGGAAGTCTTTCCTAATGCTGTCTCGCCTGAGAATTGCAACTTTGGAGTTGTGAAAGAGTAGGAGAGCGACCCATCAGTAAAGTCCTTCCCTTCAGGATAGTATCGTCGATACAACTGTTTCTTTGAAGGGATAAGAGAGTCGCCGAGATGGGTGTGCACGATATTCAGTCCTATGCGCAGCGGCAGTGATGTATAGACCAGTGAGCCTCCAGCCACCGTCTGGCTTGCAGTGTTGCGCCTTTCCGTCTCTGTCACAGTGCGGTGGTATCCGTTGGTGATGATGGCGGAGATGGCTCCCGGATGTGTGTCGGACATTGCGGCATCAAGGGATTTGGCGGACAGGAATGTCGTCAGCGACAGGTCTCTTGTCGGATTGCCGCGCCATAGTTCAAGCGTTGAGGCGACGCCCTGCAGGAAGTTGCTCTCCTGCTTAGACGTATGTCCCCGTAGGGATGTCTTGGAAGACGGCTGTGTCGTGAGCAGTGATGTGCGCGAAAGACGGTAGCCGTTGTTTATGACAAGTCCCATGCCTATGCTTACCTGATAGTGCCCGATGACGAGGTCCTTCATTATCCCGGTGTTTTTAAGCCGTGCGAAACCGGTGTAGAAGTCCCATCCTTTCCTGTTTGTGCCACGGAAAAACGGTTCGCCGGCATCCTTTGCTGCGGTCAGTCCTATATGCAGGCGATTCGTCTTCAGTTGGTATCTTATGCTGTGGCTCAGCTTGTCGCCGATATATTCTCCTTCGGAGAAGCCCTTCCTTTCGTATGTCGGCACGGCGAGGGTAATGACGAGGCTGCTTTTAGGATATTTCAGAATGCCCTTGGCGCTGTCCTCCACAGGTCTTGCGTAGAAGACAGCCGAGAGAATCCTGCATCGTGGAGGGTCAAGGGCTGTGATTAGCGAGAGTTCGGAGATGGAGTGGAGGTCGCCATAAAGAGAGCGGTAATAGAGTATGGCAAGTGCTTGCTCTTCAGTAAGTAGCGGCACGGCGACAAGGTCGTCGAACGTCGCGGCGTTGATGTTCTGTGGAGTCTGCGCCATTGCTGTAAGGTTGTCGTAAGCCTCTGTCCATCCATCCTCGTCAAAGTCGTCAAGGTCTGACAGCGAGTTGTACACATCCAGAAACACGTCGCTGTCCTCCTGTGCGGCGAGGATGGACGGCAGGAAGATGAAAAGCAGGGTAAGGATGTGGCGGTTCATAGTGGGCGGTTGTGTACGGTTATGCGGTTATGTGGTTTTATGGTTATGCGGTTGTGTTTTTTTAGTAGTATATTGCGTAAACTGTAGGGACGTATTACGGTATGTTCCTGTTTTTGTGATGAGATGCCACGTGCGTTTTTTTTACGGTTGTATGCGGTTATAGGCTAAACATTTATCCGTATAACCGCATACAACCGTACACAACCGCAAACTCACTCCTTAGCGTAGTCGTAGCACTTGTTGAGTATCTCGTTGTATTTATATGTCCTGCGGAGGTCGGCAAGAGCATTTTTCAGGAAATCCTTCTTCAGTACATCACGTTTCTTCAGAGGCTTATAGACTTCGAAACTCCTCAGGCGGTAGTAGTCGCTGTACTTGTCCGAGTCGCTGAATCCTTTAGGAATCCTCTTCAGAGCCTGGTCCCATGGCAACTTGAAATCGTTGCACAGAGACAGGGCTTCCATCATACTGTCGCCTTCACACATTATCTCTTCGCGGATGCTCTTCACCACGTCTTTCTCCGGATTGTACAGTCCGGCGCAGAGGAAATAAGTGTCGGTGGCTGGTTCGAGATGGATATAGTAGCCTGCCATGCCCGATTTCTTGCCTTTTGGACAGACATATATGCCGTGCCATGTCTTGTATGGGCGTTTGTCCTGTGTGAAGCGTAGGTCACGGTATATGCGGTATGTTATGTCTCTGATTCCCAAATCCCTGACGCGAGGGTCAAATTCCTCTACGCCTTTAAGGAACTCTAGTGCGATGGCGTCAAGTTTTTCCTTTATGGCCTTGTATTCTGCTTTGTGGGCGTCAAACCATGTCTTTTCATTGTTTTTAGCCAGTTTGGCGAGGAAGTCAAGTATTTCTTTCATGTGTGCGATTGTGTACGGTTATGCGGTTGTTCTGTTTATACAATTATACGATTATGCGGTTATATGGTTATTGGTTCCCGTCTAAGCATTTATCCGTAAAACCGAACAGCCGTATAACCGCATAAATCCTACATCGTCATCTCTCCAGCTCTTCTTTGAGGAACCTCGGTGTGAATCCTTTCTTTGCCCTTGCCACCTGCTCCGGCGTGCCGCAGGAGAGCACTGTGCCGCCCTTCGCACCGCCTTCAGGTCCCATGTCTATGAGCCAGTCGGCAAGTTTTATTACATCAAGGTTATGCTCGATGATAATTACCGTGTTGCCCTTGTCGACAAGCCTCTGCAAGACACCCATGAGGATGCGTATGTCTTCAAAGTGCAGGCCGGTGGTCGGTTCGTCAAGGATATACAGCGTATGTCCCGTATCCCTCTTTGCAAGTTCTGTGGCGAGCTTCACGCGCTGGCTCTCGCCGCCCGAGAGTGTCGTGGACGACTGGCCGAGCTTGAGGTATCCGAGACCGACATCCTGTAAGGTCTTTATCTTCTGAAGGATATTCGGCACGCTCTCGAAAAACTCTACTGCCTGGTTTACTGTCATGTCGAGCACGTTGGCAATGGATTTTCCCTTGTAGCGCACCTCCAGTGTCTCACGGTTGTAACGGTTGCCCCGGCACGTCTCGCAAGGGACAAGCACATCGGGCAGGAAATTCATCTCTATGCTCTTGTATCCGTTGCCGCCGCAAGTTTCACAGCGTCCGCCCTTTACATTGAATGAGAACCGTCCAGGCTTATAGCCCCTAATCTTCGATTCGGGCAGCTGTATGAACAGGTTGCGTATGTCTGAGAACACCCCTGTGTATGTTGCAGGATTGGAGCGTGGAGTGCGTCCTATAGGGCTTTGGTCTACGGTGACGACCTTGTCTATGAGTTCCAGCCCTTCTATCTTGTCGTATGGCATGGGGCGCTTGTGCGAGCGGTAAAAATGCTGTGACAGTATAGGTTGCAGTGTCTCGTTGATAAGTGTGGACTTGCCGGAGCCTGACACACCGGTCACCACGGTCAGCAGACCGAGCGGAAACTCCACGGTCACGCCTTTCAGGTTGTTGCCGTGAGCTCCCTTGAGCTTTATGCTTCCGTTGCCAGCCTGTCGGCGCATGATACGCTTCTCGCCGTCAGGGAGAATCTCCGTAGGAAGCTCAATCTTCCGTTCTCCAGAAAGATACTGCGCCGTGATGGTGTTTGTTTTCATCATGTCGGCAGGAGTGCCTTGGAACACCACCTCACCGCCTTGCCTTCCAGCCTTAGGCCCGATGTCTATAATCCAGTCGGCGGCAAGCATCATGTCACGGTCGTGCTCCACGACGATGACGGTATTGCCGAGGTCACGCAACTCTTTCAGCGAGTGTATGAGACGCTCGTTGTCACGCTGGTGCAGGCCTATGGAAGGCTCGTCGAGGATGTAGAGGACATTGACGAGCTGTGAACCGATTTGTGTCGCAAGGCGTATGCGCTGTGACTCTCCGCCGGACAAGGTTGCCGACTGGCGGTTGAGGGAGAGATAGTCGAGACCGACATCGAGAAGGAAATCCAGACGTGTACGTATCTCCTTGAGTATCTCCGTAGCAATCTTCTTCTGCCATTCAGACAGGTGTCTCTCCGCTTCAACAAGCCAGTCCTTGAGTTCCACGATATCCATGGCAGCAAGCTGCGCGATGTTCTTGTCCCAGATACGGTATGACAGGGACTCTTTATTGAGACGCTGCCCCTGACATGCAGGGCAGGTGCAGGTGTCGAGAAACTGGTCTGCCCATTTCTGTCCGGCAGCACTGTCGTCATCTTCCATTATGGAGCGCAGGTATTTCACCACTCCCTGGTAGTCGGTAAAGTAGTCGGAAGATGTCTTTACGACCTCTTTCGGGATGCGTACATCTTCCAGACGTCCGTACAGCACTTCATTCATAGCCTCCTCGGGGATGTCCTGTATGGGAGTCTTCAGCGTACATCCGTAGTCGGAGAGGATAGACTCTATCTGCCAGAAAATCATCTGTGCCTTGTACTTCCCCAATGCCACGATGCCTCCGCTGTATATTGATGCCTTTCTGTCCGGGATGATTTTGTCGACGTCAATCTCGTTTATATATCCGAGGCCTTTGCATCGCGGACATGCACCTTCGGGAGAGTTGAAGGAGAAGATGTTCGGTGCCGGATCCTTATATGCTATGCCTGATGTAGGGCACATAAGCCTTTTGGAGAAAAACTTGGTCTCTTCTGTGTCCTTGTCGAGAATCATCACCAGCCCGTCGCCCTGTCTCATGGCGTTGGCGACAGTGTTGCGGAGCCTTTCCTCCGACCCCTCCTTTACAGAAAGTCTGTCGACTACCACCTCGATGTCATGGTTCTTGTATCTGTCTACGCGCATGCCCTCTTCAAGTTCGAGCACCTTCCCGTCTACACGGACATAGAGATATCCCTTGCGGCGCATCTGGTCGAAGAGTTCGCGGTAATGTCCTTTCCTGCTTCTTATCAGCGGTGCGAGGACATATATCTTCTTCCCTGCATAGCGTTCGAGTATCATGCCGATGACTTTCTCTTCGGTATAGCGCACCATCTTCTCTCCTGTCATCCACGAATAAGCCTCTCCGGCACGTGCGAAAAGCAGGCGCAGGAAGTCGTATACCTCTGTCTGTGTGCCGACAGTGGAACGCGGATTCTTGTTGGTGGTCTTCTGCTCTATGGAGATTACTGGCGATAGCCCGGTAATCTTGTCTACATCAGGACGTTCCATATTACCGAGGAAATTGCGGGCATAGGCTGAGAACGTCTCTATATATCTTCTTTGACCCTCGGCAAAGATAGTGTCAAAGGCCAGCGAGGACTTTCCTGAGCCCGAGAGCCCTGTAATCACTGTAAGCGAGTTCCTCGGTATCTTTACGTCGATGTTCTTCAGGTTGTGTACCCTTGCTCCAAAAACTTCTATCATGGATTTGTGGTAGTTGTGGTTGTGTCATATCCGCGCAGCAGGTTTACATCGCGCTTGAAATTGAATGTGTTGCCGTCGGCTCCGCGAGCTTTCACAAGACAGTAGTATACACCGTCTTTCACAGGCCGTCCGTTGTGAGTGCCGTCCCATCCTGTAGACGGGTCGTCCCATGAGAATATCTTCTGTCCCCAGCGGTTGAATATTGTGGCGTGGAACTCTACGATGGACATGTATCCGCTCTTTGGCTTGTAGATGTCGTTTATCCCGTCGCCGTTGGGCGAGAAGGCGTTGGGCATCTCGAGTTTGGAGGATGATACGTTTATCGTGAAAGGCATCTGCTCTGTTCCCCAGTAGTTGTCGTCTATGAGGACAATGTCGGAGTTGTCGGCATTATTCACGAACCGTACGAAGCAGACAATGGAGATTCTGCCGAAATCGTTGAACACGACATCAGTGTTTTCTTCATAACGTATGAGGTATGGAGTGTCTTCTCCCTCTTTTGTGAAGCGCCACTCGTAATGCGCGTCCCAGCCATCGGCATCAACAGGATTGGCGCGGAATGAGGCACTGACAGGGGCTGAAGCGTTGTCCTTCTGCGGCGTGCTGTCTGTAAGGCCGTCAGGCGTCGTGTATTCTACAGAAGGATTTATGGACGGCCGTGCCGATTGTCCAAAAAGCGATGTGAAGGTCATGAGCAATGACATCAGTAACAAATATCTCATAACAATGTGGGTATTTTTTTTATTGCGAATTTTGTGCAAAAGTAGTAAAAAAACTTTGTTAATCAAAGAAAAATGACTAATTTTGCGGTCAAATTAACATAAGTATGGCACTGTAAATCCAGTCTTGGCGCTTTTTGCATTTCAGCGGGTGCTTTTTACAAGTCATGGCGCTTGAAGTCTATAGCAACGCTTTTACGAGAATCCCATTAAAACCATTCAGGCGTAAGGCTTTGCGTAGCGGAAGATACAGGATAATGGCAGTGCCGATATGTTATGTGTTGTATAAGATTAAAGTAATCACAGCCTACGGCTTAAAGGGAATGTCAGACATGAAACGCATACTCCATATCGCAATATTGGCTTTTGCCATGTTCTCTTTCACAGGAGAATATTTGTGTGCCCAGAAGATAATCACTGTCCATAAGGTAAAGAAAAAGGAAACGATATTCGGCATTGCCAAGGATTATGGTGTCAGCATCGAGGCATTGCAGAATGCCAATCCTGCCATGCGCGAAGCGGACTTCGTGCTCAAGAAAGGCATGTCCATAAATATACCTGAGGCTGTTCCGAGCACGCCGTCAGGCACTGCCGTGCAGGGAAATGCGTCTTCTGCAGTGAAAGCATCACCTGCCGCACACACTATGACCATCGGTGTCATGCTTCCACTTCATGATATCAACGGCGACGGCAAACGTATGGTGGAGTATTACCGCGGTATGCTTCTTGCCGCCAAGGACTTGAAGAAGGAGGGATACCATCTTACGGTAAATGCTTGGAATGTAGCTGAGGAGGATAATATCGGTAAGACGCTTTCCGATGCAAATGCAGGAAAGTGCAATGTCATCTTCGGCCCGCTGTATACGTCACAGGTAAGGCAACTTGCCGATTTCTGCATGGACAGGAATATATCCATGGTCATACCGTTCTCCATAACAGGCGATGACGTCCAGACATGTCCGCAGATACATCAGGTATACCAGACACAGGCGGACATCACGGCAAAGTCCATAGACCAGTTCATGGCTCAGTTTGCCAACGCACATCCTGTATTTATCGACTGCAATGATGTCACGTCGAAGAAAGGTGCGTTTACATTCGGACTGCGCAAGCGTCTTGAGGAGAAGAAGACTGCATACAGCATCACAAACCTTAACAGTTCTCCGGAGATGTTTGCCAAGGCTTTCTCCGGAAATATGCGTAATGTCGTGATACTGAATACCGGACGCTATGCAGAGACTGTCAAGGCTTTGGAGAAACTTGATGCCCTCTCGCAGTCTAATCCCGGACTGCTCATCTCAATGTTCGGATATACGGAGTGGTTCTTGTACACGAAAGTGTTGCAGGGCAAGTTCCATAAGTACGATGCCTATGTGCCTTCGGTCTACAACCTTGATACGGCATCGGCAGGAGTGAAACGTCTGGAGAAAGAGTATATGGCATATTTCAAGACACCTATGCAGAGGGCCATTCCTCGGTTTGCCATCACAGGATACGACCATCTTATGTTTTTCGTAAAGGGCTACGGGAAATACGGCAAGGCATTCCACGGAACATCAGCCCAGCGCGACTATACTCCTGTGCAGACACCTCTGCAGTTTGAGCGTGTCGGTAATGGCGGTTACAAGAACACGGCATTCATGCTGATACATTTCTAAGTAAGTGAACATTTCTCTTTCATCGGTGGGAAACATAACAAGAATATACGGACGGTTTCTGAGGGTAGTGGCTTTCACTGCTCTCCACTCTTTGTTTTTCGCCTCTCACGCCGTGGCACAGGTAGGAGACTACCGCAACGATTTCGCCATAGGTTTCAATGGAGGCTACCAGCTCAACAGGATAGCCTTTGAGAGCAGTGTGCCGCAGGATATGCTCGGAGGCCTCAATTTCGGTCTTACGGCACGTTATGTATGTGAGAAATATTTCAATACCATCTGTGCTGTACAGGTGGAGATGAATTATGCCGAACTCGGATGGAAAGACCGTATAGAGAGCATTGACGGGCTCCCTTGTATATTGCAGGCAGGAGACCATAAGGGAGAAGCCGCGGCTTATCAGCGCAAGATTACATATTTACAGATTCCGTTGCTTGCCCATCTGGGATGGGGCAGGGAAGAGAAAGGCGTGAAGTTTTTCCTTAACATGGGCCCTCAATTCGGATTCATGCTGTCAGAGAAGGCTGCCACAAATTTTGAGTATGAAGACGCCTTGAAGACAGCCCCCGAGCGTGTCAGTCAGGAATGTGCACAGGATTCAATGCCAGTGGAGAACAAGTTCGATTTCGGTATCACCGCCGGTCTCGGCATGGAGCTGTCGCTTAAAAGAGCTGGACATATAGCTTTGGAGGCACGCTATTATTATGGTCTTGGCAATATCTACGGCGACTCAAAGCAAGACCATTTCTCGCGCTCAAATCATAACAGCATAGTATTCAAGGCAACATATCTCTTTGACATCATACGTACAAAGAACGCAAAACGTAAAAAATGAAACAGTATCTCGGACTGCTTGACAGAATAATGAAAGAGGGTGTGGTGAAGACAGACCGCACAGGGACGGGCACGAAGTCGGTCTTCGGACACCAGATGCGCTTCGATATGAGTGAAGGGTTTCCTCTCCTCACGACAAAGAAGCTCCATCTGAAGAGCATCATCCATGAACTCCTGTGGTTTCTCAGTGGCAGTACAAACATCAAGTACCTGCAGGAAAATGGGGTGCGTATATGGAACGAGTGGGCAGACGAGAACGGCGAGCTCGGGCCTGTCTATGGGCATCAGTGGCGTTCATGGCCAGATAGCCATGGCGGTACGATAGACCAGATAAGTCAGGTTGTGGAGATGATACGCCATACTCCAGACTCTCGCCGTATGCTTGTCAGCGCATGGAATCCTGCTGAGATAGAGCAGATGGCTCTTCCGCCATGCCATTGCCTGTTTCAGTTCTATGTTGCAGACGGCAAGCTGTCCCTGCAGCTTTACCAGCGTTCTGCCGATACATTCCTCGGCGTGCCGTTCAATATAGCCAGCTATGCTCTCTTGTTGCAGATGATGGCGCAGGTGACAGGCCTTGAATGCGGAGAATTTGTCCATACTACGGGCGATACCCATCTGTATCTGAACCACCTTGAACAGGCGACATTGCAGCTTACACGTACCCCACGTCATTTGCCGAAGATGATGATAAATCCTGATGTGAAGGATATCTTCTCCTTCAGATATGAGGATTTTGAACTCACAGGTTATGACCCGTGGCCACATATTAAAGCCGTAGTGAGTGTCTGATGTTATGATGCGGTTATGCTATTCTCTATTGGAAATTAAAGTTTTTTCCGATACCCCATAGCAGCCAAACAGCCAAATAACCAAACCACTAAATAACTAAACAACCAAACAACCACCCCAATGACGATAGTTATAGCCATATTTATCCTGCTGGCGTTTATCCTTATAGCCGCCACCCCTAAGACCTCTGTCAACAAAGCTGCCTTGGCTGTCTTTGCAGGTACAGTAGGCTGGGTGCTGTATATCTGTTTCGGCTCAGACTTTGTCATGGCCCAGCATTCTACAGACTACATGTCGTTTCTCCGTGGTGCGACGGCAAACAGCGTCGCCGTGAAGGAATACATTGCGTCCAACATATTCATAAAGTATGTAGGGAAAGCTTCGGAGATAGTCCTCTTCCTCATGTCCACGATGACTATCATCGAGATACTGGACAGCAATGGCTGTTTCGACTTCTTCCCGCAATGGATAAAGACGCGCAACAGCAAGCGTCTGCTGTGGTCTATGGCCGTACTGACATTCCTGCTGAGCGCAAATATGGACAACCTCACAGTGACCACGATGATGCTCGTCATGATGCACAAGATGCTCCCTAACAGACGCCAGCGTGCCATCTTCGGACCGGTTATTGTCCTTAGCGCAAATATCGGAGGAGCACTGACCGTCATCGGAGACCCCAACGGTCTGCTGCTCTGGAATATGGGAGCCGTCACTCCAAGCCATTTCTCTGCGTGGATGGCTTTACCGTGTCTTGTCGCATGGACTGTCCCGACATATCTCATGTCACGGAAACTGCCGGAACGCGTTGACCTTGATCGTGTATCACTTCCGTACAGAGGCGATGACACACGGCTTACGGTATGGCAGCGCGTAGCCATGTTCTTCTTCGGCATAGGCGGACTGTGGTTTATCCCCACGTTCCGCGACATCACCAAGCTCTCCCCGTTCGTAGGCGCCCTCTGCGTCCTTGCCCTCCTGTCGATAGTCAACGAGGCATTCAACCATAAGCTCCTCGTAGCCAGCCGTATGACACAGCGCAACGCCTCAAGGACTATGCATAACGGTATGTTGCAGATGATGCTTTTCATCATGGGCATAATGCTAATGATGGGTGTACTCGTGGAGACTGGAGCAAGCCTTTGGCTCGGCGAGTTCTGCCTCGATACCCTTGGGGACACATGGAGTCTCTGCCTCGCACCTCTGATGGCCTCCATTGTCAGTCTTGCCCTGGACTCCTTTGCAACCACAGCTGCTTTCGTGTCCCTCCATGGCATAGGTGGCATGGAGGAATTCATGACAAACGGCGAATACTGGATACTGATAGCCTATGCCACAGCCGTAGGCGGCACAATATTCGGCATTGGTTCCCTGTCAGGACTCGCGCTGTTCTCGATGAACACCACAACAATAGGCTGGTATGCCAAGCATTTCGCTCCGAAGATGCTCCTCGGTGCCCTCCTCGGACTGCTTGTGCTCATTGCAGAGGCTCTGTATTTCTGATGGTTTAGGGCGGTTGTGTGCGGTTACATGGTTTGGCGGTTTTCGGTTGTACGGTTATTGCCTTTCCAACTCCTGCACAACCTATAGCCTCTAAACTACCAAATGACTAAATGCCCAATAACCTAAAAAACTTAATAATATGGCAAAAATCAAGACTATTGGTATCATGACATCCGGTGGCGATGCACCAGGCATGAACGCCGCAATACGTGCCGTCACACGTGCGGGAATCTCCAACGGCTTCAGCATTAAAGCCATCTACCGCGGTTATGAAGGCCTCATACATGGAGAGATAAAGCCGTTCACTACAGAGAACGTCTCTGGAATCATCGGCATGGGAGGCACCATCCTGAAGACCGCACGCTCCAAGGATTTTACTACAGAGGAAGGACAGCAAAAGGCCTATGAAATGCTTGTCAGGGAAGGCATAGACGCCCTTGTCGTGATCGGCGGCAACGGTTCGCTGACAGGAGCCATGGAGTTCGCACGCAAGTTCGATGTCTGCTGCATAGGTCTCCCGGGGACTATCGACAATGACCTCTACGGCACCGACAATACCATAGGCTATGACACAACGATGAATACCATCATGGAGTGTGTCGACCGTATCCGCGACACGGCACAGAGCCACGAGCGCATATTCTTTGTAGAAGTAATGGGACGCGATGCTGGTTTCCTTGCCCAGAACTCTGCTATCGCCTGCGGCGCCGAAGCGGCAATCATCCCCGAAGAGTCCACAGACGTCGACCAGTTGGCGGAGTTCATGAAGCGAGGTATACGCAAGTCCAAGCGTTCTTGCATAGTCATCGTTTCCGAGTCGCCTAAATGCGGCGCCATGTACTATGCCGACCGCGTGAAGAACGAGTTCCCAGACTATGACGTGCGTGTCTCCATCCTCGGCCATCTCCAGCGTGGCGGCACACCAACGGCACGTGACCGCATCCTTGCCTCACGTACTGGCGTAGGTGCCATAGAAGCCATTCTACAGGGACAGCGCAACATCATGGTAGGCGTCCGCAACAATGAGGTCGTCTATGTGCCGCTGTCAGAGGCAATCCGCTCCGACAAACCTTTTGACAAGAAACTCATCAAGGTTCTTGAAGAACTGTCGATTTAGTTGCTTGAACGTGTGTTATAGAACGAGCGGTCTTGCAAATATTGATTTTAGGATATGATTACAAAGTATCTGACAGTAAGGATGCCGTGGCAAAATTGAACTGCCCCAGAAGTTTTTTGTATAACTTTTGGGGTGCAGTTCAAAGGCAACCAGGGCGGTCTCTTTCTTCTGCAAATGTCCATATCATTAGCGGTTTTGGGGTGTAGGTTATTGGTTTTTGGGTTATGGCCTGCAACTCGTCTTCGCCACATTCCTCGCCTTACTGCGTTGTAGGTTAGTGGTTTTGGGGGATGGTCTGCAATCGAGAACCATCAACTGTGAAACCGTATAACCGTAAAACCGCCCAACCGTAAGAATAATATATGCACAGATGTTGCATAATATGATTTTTTTGCGTAAATTTGCAGACGTTATGGTCGGTTATGTTTCCTGGACCATGGCGGAAATATAATAAGAAGTGCCGTGCCTGTCTACTGGATGGGCAGATATAGTCCTGCGCTTCATGGTATCAAAGACAAACTATGCGCTGGAGAGGACTATGGAGGCGCGGAGACACGGATTGAAAGAAATGACCTGCGTTCGCAAAGCCTTGACTTGCTGCGGTTTCCCTTGGCTTTTGTGGTGTTGATAATCCATGTGTTCAACACCCGGGGATTCGCGTTGCGCGGGTCTCAGGTCTCTGTGGAAGACATGCCTGTATTGCTGGAGATAAACCATATCATAGACGGTTTTCTCAGAGGGCAGAGCGTACCGATATATTTCTTCATTTCAGGTTTCGTGTTCTTTCTCGGTGTGGAATTGACGAGAGGCGTTTACACAAGGAAACTGAAGAACAGGGTGCACACCTTGCTAATACCGTATATCATATGGAACATCATTGACGTGCTGCTGGTGCTGGCACGCCATCTTCCTATCCTTTCGTCCGTTTTCCCCAATATACACAACATGCCGCTGGACTTCAGCCTGTCAGCGATAATGGATACTTTCTGGGACTCGCCAAGGGGAATCTTCGCCCTCCAGGCAGCCGATAACGGTGCGCCTCTCTTCCCTCAGGACAAGCCCCTGTGGTTTTTTGAGAGACTTGATGATAGTGGTGTTGTGTACGCCTCTTATATTCTGGATGCTGAAGCGCATACGCCACTACTTTGTATGGATGTCGGGTATCCTGTGGTTTGTCCTTGAATACTGGAGTCTGGGGCATGTCAACCAGTTGCTTTCCGCCTTCTTTTTCTTCTCGTGGGGAGCCTACATGAGTGTCTGCGGAAAGGACATGATAAAGGAGTTCAACAGGTATTTCAAGTTGTCGATGGTGCTCTATCCGTTGCTTGCCGTGCTGTTTGTCTGCTCGGTGCACTGGTTTCCGTGGGCGTCTGACACGATAAAGCGTCTGAATGTCTTCATCGGGTTGCTGTTCGCCTATAATATGGCGTCGTGGCTTGTCGTGCGCGGTGTCTGCCGGCCAAATCCGTTGCTTACCTCCGCGAGCTTTTTCGTCTATGTCTCCCACGCATTGATATGCGATGACCTGCCGAAGCTGTTGTTTTTCCTCTTCCGTCCCGAGACGCAGGGCGGTATGATTCTCGTATATCTGTCCTCGGCGGTTCTCGCTGTGGGCATGATTCTGCTTGCTTACTGTGGTCTGAAGCGTTATGCGCCATCTCTGCTGAGGCTGATGACAGGAAGGAAATGACGGTTTTGTGGTGCAGGAAAACGGCGGTGAATGCATGCACGGGTTTTCTTATTGTTTGTTTATCATAAAAGGCGGAAAGGCTCTTTCTCGTGCCGTTTCTGTCGGTTTCCTACATCGTTTTATATGCGTTTTGAGCAGAAATATGGCATCTTGTGACATGAACGGCCACCTTTTTGCTTGTGAAAGGTTATGCTTTGAAATACAAAAGGTTACCTTTTACATCTCCAAAGGTCACCTTTGAAAGGGTGGAAGGATGTCTGCAAAATGGGAGATTATGTATATGTTGCTGACAAATAGTGACTTATGTGTTATGTAAAAATATGCGATATTTCCGTGTAAGATTTGTCGCCTTTGCTTCTGCGCGAGTTTTTAAGGCATGAAAACGTGTCGGGTTTTGTGTGCGGTCATACGGTTTTCTGTTTTTACAGTTATGCGGTTTCACGGTTGTGCGGTTATTTGATTGTGTGCGGTTATGCAGAATTGCTCCCCTATACATCATGCCCACTATAGCGAAACCACCCGACCGCAAAACCGCCCAACCGCATGTAACCATATAAATATGTGAAATTATTTGTTTATATCATGAAAAAATAGTAATTTTGCAGACAAAATTTCAAAAACGTTTCTGAAAATATGAATATTTCTTATAAATGGCTCAAGGAGTATGTTGACTTCGACCTCACAGCGGAGGAGGTATGCGCGGCCCTTACATCCACAGGCCTTGAAGTTGACGCCCTCGAGGAGGTGCAGAGTGTCAAGGGAGGACTGAAAGGACTTTATGTAGGCAAGGTGCTTACATGCGAGGAACATCCTAACTCTGACCACCTTCATGTCACCACTGTAGATCTCGGCAGGAAAGATGCTGACGGCAATCCTGTGGCGCAGCAGATAGTATGCGGCGCGCCTAATGTCGCGGCAGGACAGAAAGTCATCGTTGCCGACCTCGGCTGCGTGCTTTATGACGGCGACAAGGAGTTTGTCATCAAGAAGTCGAAACTGCGTGGCGTGGAGTCAAACGGCATGATATGTGCCGAGGACGAGATAGGCGTGGGCACAAACCATGACGGCATAATCGTGCTTCCTGAGGACACGCCGGTAGGAATGCCTGCCGCCGAATACTATAACCTTGAGAGCGACTGGCTCATAGAGGTAGACATAACGGCAAACCGTGCCGATGCCCTCTCACACTACGGCGTGGCGCGCGACCTCAACGCATGGCTCGTGAGAAACGGCCGTCCGTCTACGCTTCACCGTCCTTCTTGCGACGCTTTCAAGGTAGATAATAACGATATGCCTGTAAAGGTCACAATAGAGAACACCGAGGCTTGCCGCCGATATGCCTGCGTTTCGATTACGGGATGCGAGGTGAAGGAGTCTCCGGAATGGCTCAAGAACAGGCTCAGCATCATAGGCCTCCGCCCGATAAACAATATCGTGGACATCACAAACTATGTCATGATGGCCTACGGACAGCCGCTCCACTGCTTTGACGCGGATATGGTGAAGGGACATCATATCATAGTCAAGGACAACAATGAAGGAAAGAAATTCGTCACTCTTGACGGTGAGGAGCATATCCTCGGCGAGCACGACCTCGCCATCTGTAACGAGGAGGAACCTATGTGCATAGCAGGTGTCTTCGGTGGAAAGGGCTCGGGAACATACGAGACGACAACGAATGTCGTGCTCGAGTCGGCATATTTCCATCCTACATGGATACGCAAGTCTGCACGCCGCCACGGCCTCTCTACCGATGCCTCGTTCCGTTTCGAGCGCGGTGTGGACCCGGAGGGCACGATATACGCCCTGAAACAAGCGGCAATCCTCTGTCAGGAGCTTGCCGGCGGAAAGATTTCCATGGAGATCTGCGACGAGTATCCTAATCCTGTCTGCCCTGCAAAGGTATCTCTGAAATATGATTATGTAGACAGTCTCATAGGCAAGGAAATAGGCAAGGACATGATAAAGTCTATCGTCACCTCGCTCGAGATGGCGGTAGAGGCAGAGACGGAAGAGGGACTCGAACTCTCTGTCCCGGCATATCGTGTGGATGTGCAGCGTCCTTGCGATGTAGTGGAGGATATCCTGCGCATATACGGATATAATAATGTGGAGATTCCTACACAGCTGAAGTCGTCGCTGGTTATAAAGGGCGATGAAGACAAGAAGCTGAAGATGCAGAATCTTGTCGCTGAGCAGCTTGTCGGTGCGGGATTCCGCGAGATACTCTGCAACTCTCTCACAAAGAGTGCATACTATGACGGACTGGAGAGCGTGCCTGCCGAGACGCTTGTCAATATCATGAACCCGCTCAGTTCTGACCTCAATGTCATGCGCGGAACACTCCTTTTCGGCGGACTTGAGTCCATCGTACGCAATGCAAACCGCAAGTATCCAAACCTGAGGTTCTTTGAGGTAGGCAACCTCTACACCTTCTCCAAGGAGAAACAGAACGATGAGGAGCCGATGAAGGCTTACAAGGAGGAAAACTATATCGGCCTTTGGATGACAGGCAAGAGCATCGAGGGCTCATGGACACACAAGGACGAGAAGATGTCGTTCTACCATCTCCGTGCCGTCGTGGACAATATCTTCGCACGTGTAGGCCTTATGCCTCAGATGACAGTAGTGGAACATTCGCAGTCTGACCTCTTTGCCTCGGCGCTGAAGGTCATGACACGTGGCGGAAAGGTGCTCTGCGAGATGGGTATCGTGAGCAAGAAGATACAGAAGAAGTTCGAGATACAGAACGAGGTCTACTTCGCGCAGATAAACTGGACACAGCTCTGCAAGGCTGTCAAGAAGCATGCCGTGCATTATCAGGAAGTCTCCAAGTTCCCTGCCGTGAGCCGTGACCTGTCTCTCCTCATTGACTCAAATATCGAGTTCGCCGAGATAGAGCGCATAGCACGCAATACGGAGAAGAAACTCCTGCGTTCTGTAGAGCTCTTCGATGTTTATGAGGGTGACAAACTGCCGGAGGGCAAGAAGTCATATGCTGTGAACTTCATCCTCCAAGACCCTGAGAAGACCCTCAACGACAAGGCTATCGAGGCGATAATGAACAAACTTATCACAAATCTGAAGAAGCAGCTGAATGCTGAACTGAGATAACGATGAGGATACGGTTATGAGGTTTGACGGTTATGAGGTTTGACGGAGATTACCTTTCCCGCCCCACAACCTGTAAACCACAACCCAAAACTGCAAGTAACCTAATCTCCAGACCACTAAAACAACTAAAAAACAAATATACAAAAATGGGAAGAGCATTTGAATATCGCAAGGCCGCCAAGATGAAGCGTTGGGGCCACATGGCCAAGACCTTTACACGTCTCGGCAAACAGATCGCAATAGCAGTGAAGGCCGGCGGCCCTGATGCGGAGACAAACCCTACACTCCGCTCCATCATAGCTGTCTGCAAGCGCGAGAATATGCCGAAGGACAATATCGAGCGTGCCATCAAGAACGCTATGGGCAAGGACCAGTCTGACTACAAGGAAGTGACATACGAGGGATACGGTCCTCACGGCATTGCCGTCTTCGTGGATACACTGACAGACAATACCACACGTACTGTGGCCGATGTCCGCTCGGTGTTCAACAAGTTCTCTGGCAACCTCGGCACGACAGGCTCACTGAGCTTCCTGTTCGACCATAAGTGCGTGTTCACATTCAAGAAGCCGGAAGGACTGGATATGGACGAACTTATCCTCGAACTGATAGACCTCAATGTCGACGATGAGTTTGACGAGGAGTATGATGAGGAGAAGGAAGAGGATACCATCACCATCTATGGCGACCCTAAGTCGTATGCCATGATACAGAAGTTCCTTGAGGACAAGGGCTTCGAGGGCGTCGGCGGTGAGTTCACATATATCCCTAACGACCTTAAGGAGGTGACCGACGAGCAGCGCGAGACTATCGATAAGATGGTGGAGAAGCTGGAGGAGTTTGATGATGTGCAGACTGTATACACAAATATGAAATAGTATTACGTGGCTTCATGACAGCATCAGTCCGGAGCACCCGTATGTATTTATGAATAGCTTTACAGGTCTTGACATTTGCACGCTAAGCCGTGCAAGTGTCAGGACTTGCTTACACAAAGAAAACACTGAAATATGAAGACACTGTCATTCCAGACACACGGCACATGTGCAAAGCTGATAAACATCGCTTTGGATGATGACGGCTGTATAGAAGATGTCGAGTTCGTAGGCGGATGCAACGGCAACACGAAAGGTATCTCGTCACTTGTCCGTGGCATGAAGCCGGAAGATGTCATAAAGAAACTTGAGGGCATTACCTGCGGAATGAAATCGACAAGCTGCCCTGACCAGCTTGCACAGGCACTTAGGCAGATGCAGTGACGGGCGGCGTTTGCAGTTTTTCGGTTGGACGGTTATATGATTTATGCTTTTCGGTTATGCGGTTGAGCAAACCACTAAACCACCAAACGACTAAACCACTAAACAACTAAACCACCAAACAACTAAACCACCAAACCACCAAACGACCAAAGTTCCGATTAAGCGAGAGCAGAGTCAATATTGCTTGGACTATGCCGAGAGGAAGGAATGT
>JAIDEM010000094.1 GCA_029054825.1 Prevotella sp.
GGAATAAAGAAGTCACACTTACATGGAGTGCAATGGACTATCAGGATGTGGAGATAGAGGATAATTCAGTTATATATGCTGATATTCCGTATAAAAATACAAACACATATATTGGTAAAGGTGCATGTTTTGAGTACGAGCGCTTCTATGAATGGTGCTTGCGACAGAAACAGCCACTGTTTATATCCTCGTACGAGATGCCTGAAAGCGATTTCAAGGTGGTGGCGGAGTTTGCAAGACGTGACACTATATGCGCGATGAACAACTCAAAGTTAGTAGCAGAAAGGGTGTTCATCCCGCGAACACAAGAAAATAAAATGAGAGGAAACATACAATTAAGTTTATTTTAAAAAAAGACAAAAATAATTATGACACAACAGACAACAGCACAGCAAGGTGCACAACAACCGCAACAAGGTACACAGGTGCAGGCAGTATCACAGAATGCCACGGCATTAAAGAAAATGGGAGAAGAGACATGTAACAATGTGCTGACACGCATTAATGCTATGAAAGGGAGCGGAGAGCTTGTTCTACCTGAGGGTTACAATGCAGGGAATGCACTGAAAAGTGCATGGCTCTACTTGCAGACTATTGAAAACGGACGAGGTATTAAGGCTATTGACACTTGTACACAAAACAGCATTTGCAATTGCCTTTTAGAAATGTGCATCCATGGCGAACACCCGAAAAAACACTGCTACTTCATTCCATGTGGCAACTCGCTCGAATTTTGGGAGAGATATACGGGTAAATTCATGCGTGCAAAGCGTGACAGCGATATTGCTGACATACAGGCACAGGTCATATATGAGGGAGACGAGTTTGTTTATACGGTTGATGAACTTGGACGTTACCAGTTTGTAAGCCACAAGACGAGTATTGACAACATCGACATCTCAAAAATCAAAGCTGCTTATGCCGTGGTGGTACGCAAAAACGGTGATAGATTTTTGGAGATTATGACGATGGAGCAGATACGTAAGGCGTGGGAACAAGGTGCAGCAAAAGGCAACAGCAAAGCACACAACAACTTTGGAGACCAGATGTGTAAGCGTACCATTATCAGCCGTGCATGTAAGGTGGCTCTTGACAGTTCTCCTGATGGATGGAACAACAACGGAGTGGATGATAGTGACGATAATTTTTCTATGCTGCCACCAGATGCTTCTGAGGCGGAGCGTCAGCTTGCGAACAGTGGCGGAACATGTCCTGCATTGCCGAACAGCAGACCCGATGCGTTTGAGGCTACGGCAGAGTACGAGGATGTGACGGATGCCGTTCCAGCTTCTACGACAGCCGCCCCGAAAGCACAGGCGGCAAAAGGTAGGGAGTGTCCAGTACGTCTATTATACACAAA
>JAIDEM010000095.1 GCA_029054825.1 Prevotella sp.
GTTATTGACATAATCCCCTATAACCTATAACCCAAAACCTAACCCACAACCCCTATAACCTTATTTCTATGGCAGAGCATAACGACCTTGGACGCTGGGGAGAGGAGCGTGCGGCTGAATATATGGAGTCGAAAGGCTGGTATATCAGGGAGCGCGACTGGCGCTGCGGCAGTACGGATATCGACCTTGTATGTATAGACGAGGATGATACGACACTTGTCTTTGTGGAGGTGAAGACACGCTCCACGGATGAATACGGCGAACCTTACGAAGCGGTAGATGCCGAGAAGAGACGCAATATCCTGCATGCCGCGGCGCAATACAAATCGGCTTTCCATAAGGAGAACCGGCGCATGAGATATGACATCATTTCCATCGTGGGAACTCCTGCCGGGGAAATGAAAATCGAGCACATCGAAAATGCTTTCGATATGCTCGACCCTTATGAAGATTATAATACTCGTTTTACCAGTTGGCGACGCAGGCATTGAATATCTGGTCGCAGATGTCGTTTACCATCTCCGTGACAAGCTGTTCCTGTACGGAGGTCAGGGATTGTGTCGTCTCGTATGTCGATGTTGCTGTGAACTGACGCTCGAAATCCTCGTTATGGTTGGTGTTGTTGGTGAACCGTACATTGACGGTTATAGCCAGTTCGGTCTGTGCCGAGAAGCCGTCGGCAGACACAGACTTGTTACGTTGCGTATAGTTGGATATCTCTCCCTCTATCTTCAGGTCGCCGTTGCGCTTTACCTGGATGAGCTTTGTATGGTCGGAAAACTGGTCTTTCAGCCTGTTGTTGAACATCGGTCCCATCGGTCCCCATACGTATGCGGAGCGGATAGGGAACTCGGCGATCTGTATGCTCTTCACCTTCGTGTAGTCGATGCTTGACATATTGAACTTGTAACTTACCTTGCAGGCGCAAAGCAGTATCAGGGAGGCAAAGGCCAAGAGTGTGGCGATTCGTTTTGTCATTGTATGTTTCCGGAAGTTTTGGTGTTCCTTTGGTTATGCGGTTAGACGGTTGGGCGGTTTTACGGTTATTGTTAGGGTTAAGGTTTTGGGTTGGCGGAAAGGTAATCTCCGTATAACCATACAACCGTATTCTTACGTGGCTATTCGAGGTTGAGCTGTTTCAGACGTCGGTAGAGTGTCCTGTCGGAAATGCCAAGTTCCTTTGCGGCGTTCTTCCTATTGCCTCCGCAGCGTTGCAAGGCTTTCTTCAGCAGTTCCCTCTCGTTGTCTCCGACATTGAGGCTTTCCATGGTGTCATGGCTTTCAGACTTTATCTCCTCGCTGTCCGCCACCTCGTAGGTGTGAGGCTCTATCTGCGGATTGGCAGGAGGGAGAGAGAGGACGGTATGAGACATGGAGACTGGCTGTCCGCCGAGTGCTATCACCTGCTTTTGCAGTTCCTGTACTTCTCCGTTAAGCCTCTGCACACTATTCTGCAATTCTACAAGGAAGTTGAACAGCAACTGGCGTTCCTGCTCGTAGGAGTGGCTTTCAGAGGACGATGTCGTGGAGTATGTAGCCACGGCCATTGACTCTTCATCGTCCGGTATGAATTTCAAGAGCTGTTCTGCCGTTATGGTTCTGTCCTCGGAGAGAAGCGAAATCTGTTCCGTGACGTTCTTCAGTTGGCGCACGTTGCCGGGCCATTTGTATTTCAGCAACAGCCTTTTGGCATCTTCTGTAAGGTCAAGGCGCGGCACCTTGTACTTCTCCACCATCTGCAAGGCAAAGAGACGGAAGAGCGAGATGATGTCATTGCCACGCTCACGCAATGCCGGCATGCGTACTGGGATGGAGTTGAGGCGGTAGTATAGGTCTCTGCGGAACTTCCCTTCGCTTATGGCTTTCACCATATTTACATTGGTTGCCGCCACGATACGGACATCGGTCTTCCTCACCTCCGTGCCTCCGACACGGATATACTCTCCTGTTTCCAGGACGCGGAGCAGACGGGCCTGTGTGGCAAGCGGCAGTTCGCCGACCTCGTCAAGGAACAGTGTTCCCTTGTTTGCTATGCCGAAATATCCGTCGCCCTCGTCGATGGCTCCCGTGTATGCTCCCTTCTCATGACCGAAAAGTTCGGAGTCGATGGTGCCTTCCGGTATGGAGCCGCAGTTGATGGCGAAGTATCTCTCGCGCTTTCGCGGCGAATTGTCGTGGATAATGCGTGGCAGCACCTCCTTGCCGACACCGCTCTCGCCGATGATGAGCACAGACAGGTCGGTAGGCGCGACTTGAAGACAGATGTCAAGGGCGTGGTTCAACAGTTCGCTGTTGCCCACTACTCCGTATCTTTGCTTTATCTGCTGTAACAATCTCTGTTCCACTGTCCTGTGATTATTCTTCGTTTTCTGATGGTTGTCTTACTTGTTGCCGAGGATTCCGATGAGTTCCTTCATGCCTTCGCTGGCTTCTTTCGCTATGACATGTACTCCGTGGGCATCCTCATTCATAGCTGGTTTCGGGTCGATGAGGAAGACTCTTGCCTCCTTCGGCACATACTGTAACAGCGAGGCGGCAGGGTAGACATTGAGTGAAGTGCCGATGATGACGAATACGTCTGCTCCCTGTGCTTCCTTTACGGCATCGTACATATTGGGGACATTCTCCTGGAAGAAGACGATATACGGCCTGAGGAGCGAACCGTCGCCGGCTTTCTCGCCCTTGGGAACTTCCAGTCCGCCTGCAGGCCATCCCTCATGAGGGAGTGTGACCCAGAAGCGCGGATTGTCGACATCGCGGCTTGAGCACATCTTCATCATCTCTCCGTGGAGGTGTATGACGTTGTTTGAACCGGCAAGTTCATGCAGGTTGTCGACATTCTGTGTCACCACAACGACCTTATTGTCGCCGTCCTTCTCCAGCTGTGCCACGAGCCTGTGCCCTTCGTTTGGCTGCACGTCCTTGTATTTAGTGCGGAGCATGTTGTAGAATGCGTTGACATATTCCGGGTCACGTTCCCATCCGTCATGGCTTGCTACAGACATGACAGGATAGTTCTCCCACAACCCTCCTGCATCGCGGAAGGTTGTCAGGCCACTTTCTACGGACATCCCGGCACCGGTAAGGAAGACTATCTTCATAATATGTATTGTTTCGGTTTTTAAAGTTAAGCAGACTACCTGTCATGCTGGCACCTACTGTTTTCTCACGGCAAAGCGTGCTTTCTCCGAATCGTCACGGCGCTCATGGTAGAGCTTTGGCAGCGGGTTGTTGTGGGCTTCATCGTATGCGGTGCGACTGCGCACGACATCGATGACTGTATACACAGCCTGACGCAAAGCCAATGCAGGCTCGGCGAGGTCGCTCTCGTCAAAGGCGTATGCTGCATCGTACTCTGTTGATGCCATGACGATAGGAATGCCGATGAGAAGTTTTGTCCTGGTCTCCTCTGTCACGGCATTGAGGAACTCTTGTGCCTGACAGTCATATAGGGCAAGCGTAGCGTCAAAGTGCTGGAATTGCTGCTGCTCGATATAGCTTTCGGCAGCATACGGGCCGAAGACGCCAATGCCTTGCGTGGCGAGCTCTGTCACTATGGGAGTGAGAACATCATCCTCAGAGCCTTTTTTGTCATTGTCGGCAATCAGTGCTATGCGTGGAGTGGAGATGAGGAAGTCGCGCTTCATGGACATCCAGACCTTCTTTATCTTCTCGATGAGGATGTCGCGGTCCGGTGTATCCTGCATTTCCTCTGGTGTCTTGTCAGTAAATGCCGTAGCCAGGCGCATACGTCCGTCTGTGTACAGTGTCATCGCGCCGTCGAAATTGAACTCTGTGGCTGAACCGGGAGCTATGACTATGCCGGCGATATTGCCGAATTTCAGGTCGGCACCGACATTCTTGTCGTTGCCGTTCTCCTTGCTGTAGATGGTTGGGGTGAAGACCTCCTCCTGCTCGGGGATGGAGAGAGCCTGCTCTATGATATTGCCGGCGATGCCTGCTGATTGTAGGATTCCTATGTTCATGTCAAAATATTATTTTTCAGAAGTATGTCTGTCGGTTGCCTCCTGTGCCGACTCCTTATGCTTTGTGTTAAGCAGTCCGCAGGCGGCATAGATATCCTGTCCGCGAGATGCTCTTATGGTTGTCGTGATGCCGTTGCGGTTGAGGTAGTCGCAGATATGTTCCATCTGCTTCTCATCAGCCCCTTTCAGCGGTACATCAGGTATCTGGTGGAATCTGATGAGGTTGACCCGGCAGTCCAGCGGGCGCAACAGCTTCACAATCTCCTTGAGATGTGTCGGAGTATCATTGGTCCCGCCGAGGACAGTGTACTCGAATGTCAGGCGGCGCTGGTGGGATGTCCCTTCCTGTCCGTCATGCAGGGCATGTCTGTCGGCAGGGAAATACCCTTGGAGCAGGCTGACAATCTCACGTATTCCCATGCCTTTCTCTGCCGGCATGAGCCGTTCGCGCTGTCCGGGGAGCGGTGTGTGGAGTGATATTGCTACATGACAGTCGCTCTCGTCAAGGAATCTCTTGAGCTTGCCCCGTATGCCGACACTGCTCACGGTGATGCGTTTGGGGCTCCAGGCGTAGGCATAAGGGGCTGTAAGAATCTCTGTTGCACGGAGGACATTGTCAAGATTGTCCATCGGTTCTCCCTGTCCCATGAACACTATGTTCGTAAGTCGCTCGCGTTCTGGCAGGGCATATATCTGGTTGATGATGTCCCTTACGGTCAGCTGTCCTTCAAATCCCTGCTTGCCTGTCTGGCAGAAGAGGCAGTTCATCTTGCATCCCACTTGGCAGGAAACGCACAGTGTGGCGCGGTCTCCGTCTGGGATGAAGACTGTCTCTACGGTCTTTCCGTTCTCGGTGGGGAACAGATATTTCACCGTACCGTCCTTTGAGCGCTGGCAGTCTACAGGTGCCTCTGCTCCTATGCAGTAAAGTGCGGCGAGCTTCTCGCGGTTCTGCTTGGACAGGTTGGTCATGCCTGCGATGTCGTCGACATGGCTTGCATACAGCCAACGGGCTATCTGACCGCCGGTGAAGGCCGGCATGCCGAGCTCCTTGGCTATAGCTTTCAGTTCGTCTTCTGTATGTCCTATGAGTGGTTTCTTGTCCATTGTCTTTTGTTGTTGTGTCGTTTCCTGTGGGGAATCTCAGTAAAGTGTGATGTACTCATGTGTGTTTCCAACACAGGCGAGATAGCGTTCGAAGTCTTCGCGTGTGATGACGACCGTACCGCGGCAATCATTAGGATGGAAAGACAGTGTCTTGGCTTCCTTCAGCGCATTGTCGAGAAACAGGTGTACATGGTGTGTCTCGTCATTGATGAGTCCGAAAGGCGACACACTTCCCGGTTCGAGACCGAGATATTTCATCATCCTCTCAGGTGAGGCGAATGACAGTTTTCCGCACGAAGGCTGTCCTTTTGCCACAAGTGATGCCTTCAGTCGCCGCTCGAGGTCGTGGATATC
>JAIDEM010000096.1 GCA_029054825.1 Prevotella sp.
GTCCACGACTCTGGTTCCGGTTGTGCCTCACATGGCGTGAATTGACGGAACTCGTTCTTGCTGAGCCCCTCTCCCCAGACATCGTACCAGTACTGATACTGTCCCGGTCTCCCGTGTCCGGTTTCCGTCTCGATGTCGCCTGTGGCTGTCATCGGTATACTGTATGTCTCGAAAGCCCCGGAAGCGTCATAATCTTCATCCTCCGCACTCTTTTCACTTACGGCGGCAAGGTCGAGATAATGCCATTCTGTCCATGATGAGGCATCGACATAGACTTGTCCCTGTACTGGAGTTATGACAGGCGGCTCGTCATAGACAAAGTCAAAACCTCCTTCGCATCCGCTCAGGAGCATGATGGGAAGGAAAAGTATTGAAAGGTGAAATAACTGTTTTCTGAACATTGTATCTTGAAAATGATTTTGCGGGTGCAAAGGTACATAAAATCCCAAGCCCCCGCAATACCTAAAATTATGTATTTGTGTAGATTGATTCCTGGCATCTGTCGCTCCACGGCATCATGTCTCAGTGTTCACCGTAGACTGTGCGACAGTGAGTTACTGACAGCTTCCGAGATAGAGGAAAAGCATCGACAGCAATACGAGTGCGAGGTCCAGCACCTTCGCCTTGAGGTTCTTTTCCTTGAATATCATGGCTCCGAAGAGGAAACTTACTATCACACTGCCTCGACGTACCATGGAGACGATGCTTATCATCGCGCCGTCAAGTCCGAGGGCATAGAAATATACAAAGTCCGCGGCGGAGAGGAAGACGGAGATGAGCGGTATCGACCAGCACCATCTGAACGGTGTCGTACTCTTCCGTGTAGGATACCAAAGCAGTATCAGCATGGCGAGCATCATGAAGAACTGGTAGATATTGTACCATGCCTGCACAGCCATCTTGTCGAGCCCTATGCCGCCGTTCTCAGGAGATGCCATGAGATACTTGTCGTAAAGTCCCGATACGGCACCGAGCACATTGGCAAGTATCACGAAGTATATCCACTTGTTGTGCCACCAGTTGATGCCCTCCTTTTTGGAAGTTTTCTTCAGCATCTCTATGCCGATGAGAGCCACTATCACGCCGAGCCACTGCCACAGGTTTAGATGCTCGGAGAAGAACGTCATGGCTCCTACAAGAACCATGACAGGGCGTGTCGCGTTTATAGGACCGACGATGGTCAGCGGCAGGTGTTTCAGTCCGAAATAGGCGAGAAGCCAGCTGCTGAGCACGATGCACGATTTCATCAGTATGTACTTGTGCCCCTCCCATCCGTAGGAATGTGTGAAGAAGAGCGAGTCCTCTGCTATGATGTTGTTTGCAGATGCGATGATGAAAGGCAGGAATATCAGTGATGAGAAGAGGGTGTTCAGCAGCAGTATAGGTATCACTGCGTTATCACTCAGGCTATGTTTCTTGAAAACGTCATAGAAGCCCAGCAGGCAGGCGGAGAGGAATGCGAGTATCAGCCACATGTCTTCAGTGTTGTAAAGGAAAGGCAGGACGCTTCAGCATCTTGCCGTTATTATATTCTTATTTGTGTATATTGTGTTTAGTCGCACCATGCCCTTGACATCCGTGCGTGTCTCTTCCCGTTGCGGAAGGGTAGGGCGAAACGCCCTGGCAATACGGAACAGCGTCAGGAGAATGCAGGATTGTCAGTCCATATCGGGATAGGTGATGTCCTCGAGGAACAGCGCATGAGCCGGCATGGACTCGCGCGCCTCGCTGCGGTGATGTGCCTCCACGGCCTTCCTGAAGTCCTCCAGCGAGAGCCTTCCCCTTCCTACATCTACGAGAGTACCGACAACGGCGCGCACCATGTTGCGGAGGAAACGGTCGGCGGTGATCTCGAAATACCACTCTCCCGGCGCTGTTTCTACCCATTTTGCCGTGCGGACATCGCAGTATGTCGTCTTCACGTCAGAGCCTGCCTTGCAGAATGTCGCGAAGTCCTTCACCGTCAGCAGATATTCTCCAGCCTTGTTCATGGCATCGAAGTCAAGATTGTAATGCGTCTCGAGCGAATACTTGCGGAGAAACGGCGATTTCCGCGTATGTATATAATAGCGGTATGTGCGCGAGGTAGCACTGAACCGCGCGTGCATGTTGTCTGGCACAGGCACAATCCTGTGTATGGCAATGTCCTGAGGTGCCATCCTGTTCAGCCGGAAACCGGTCTGCTCGTGGTCTATGGCGTTCTCCGTCTCGAAGTGTGCCACCATCATTCTCGCATGGACGCCAGTGTCTGTGCGCCCTGCTCCCACAATCGGCGTCTTCATGCGCAGTATCGTGGACAGGCAACGCTCTATCTCGCCCTGTACGGAGACGGCATCAGGCTGTATCTGCCATCCGTGGTAGTCTGTCCCGTCGTATGAGAGGTAAATGAAATAACGCATCACTTGCAGGTATAGTTGTCAATGTTCTTGAATCCGTTGAGAAAATCATGGGCGGACATGCGTTTCTTTCCAGAAATCTGCAACTCGGATATCTCCAGCAGACAGTCGGCACATGCCACGAGCATGCGTCCCCTTTCCATCATTATCTCACCAGGAAGCATGCCATCGACAGAGATATCTGTCTTCATGGTCTTGAAGACTTTCATTGTCAGAGGCTTGCCTTCTTTTGGCACGAGTGTGGTCCATGCACCAGGATACGGTGACAGTCCGCGGACAAAATCATACACGGCCTTCGCGTCACGATGCCAGTCCATCTCACATGTTTCCTTGAATATCTTCGGTGCATGCTTGGTGGCGGCAGTGTCGTCCTGTGGCATGGAGTCAACCTTTCCGTCACCCTCGATGACCTTGTCTACTGTAGACAGGGCTATCTCCGCACCGAGATGCATCAGTCCGTCATAGACATATTCCACATCGGCATCGTCAGGAATAGGGAACTTCCGTTGCTCTATGATACGTCCGGTGTCGATGTCGTGGTCGAGGAAGAATGTCGTCACTCCCGTCATCTCCTCACCGTTGATTACCGCCCAGTTGATAGGTGCCGCTCCGCGGTATTGCGGAAGGAGGGCGGCGTGGACGTTGAATGTGCCGAATCTAGGCATATTCCACACTACTTCAGGCAACATACGGAACGCCACAACCACTTGCAAGTCGGCATTGTACGAGCGTAATTTCTCGACAAACTCCGGGTCTTTCATCTTCACAGGCTGGAGCACTGGGATGTCATGCTCCGTTGCATAGAGTTTCACCTGTGACGGTTGCAGCGTATCCTGATGTCTCCCAACAGGTTTGTCTGGTTGTGTCACGACAGCCACTACGTTATATCCGCCCTCGACAAGGGCTTTCAGTGTGCCCACCGCAAACTCCGGTGTGCCCATGAATATTATGCGCAAGTCTTCTTTCTTCATGATGTTTCGTTTCCTGTTTCGTTGTAAAGTGTGATGAATAGAGTGTATGTATCCTTTCCTCCTGTCAGTCGGTGCTGAGGTCTGCCACCATCTTTCTGTAAAGCGAATATACGTGTGAGCGGGAGACATAGCCTATGAGCACATTGTCAATGTCCACGACAGGCAACTGCTGGGCATTTGTCTTGTCGAATGCCTTCATGGTTCTTTCCATCGGGTCGTTGACGTGCAGGGTTGCAGGAGGGTCAGACATCAGTTGCCTCACCTGGAATCTGTGGTACAGTTCCGTGCGGAAGATAATGTGACGGAGCTTCAGCATGTCAATCTCTCCCAACAGATGGTTGCCGGCATCGACGACAGGCAGCACGCTGACACGTGAACGGCTGATTTTGTGTATCAGGCTTGAAAGGGGCATATCGGGGTCCACGGCAGAGCAGTCGCGCTCGATGACGGTGTCGAGAGACATCAGTGTGAGCACGGCGTGGTCGGTATGGTGCGTGATGAGCTTGCCCTCTTTGGCAAGGCGCATGCCGTATATGCTGTGCGGCTCGAATATGGAGATGGTGAGATAGGATACGGTGCTGACGATGAGCAACGGTATGAAGAGGTGGTATCCGCCAGTCAGTTCGGCGATGAGGAAGACGCCTGTAAGCGGCGCATGCATCACTCCTGACATCACTCCAGCCATGCCGAGTAGCGCGAAGTTGTTCTCCGGTGCATGGACACCTATGCCGTAGTAGTTCCAGATGCGTGCGAAGAGGAAGCCGGCAAATGCTCCTATGAACAGCGACGGCGCGAATGTTCCGCCACAACCGCCGCCGCCGTTTGTCGATGCAGTGGCGATTGCCTTGGTCATGACTACCAGTGCGATGTACACGATGAGCAGTTCATAGTGCTCCGCAAACAGTGAATGGGACATCACCTGGCTCCATTCCGCCTCCGTCTTGCCGTTGAGCAGGATGTTTATGCTTGAGTATCCTTCGCCGTAGAGTGACGGCAGGAGAAATATTAGTCCGCTGAGCACGATGCCGCCCATGAGCCATTTCAGGTAAGGATGCTGTGACATCCTGCCGTAGATGCCTTCGCAGAATGTCATCATGCGTATGAAATACAGCGAGACAAGTCCGCAGGCGACGCCGAGCATGGCATTGGCAGGCACACGGCTTACCGGCCATGTCTCTGTCTGCGGAAACTGGAACAGCGAGGCATCGCCGGCGAGGACGTATGTGAAGCATGTCGCCGTGACGCACGATATGAGCATAGGAAGGAGGGAAGCCATGGTGAGGTCTACCATGAGCACCTCGATGGTGAACACCAGGCCTGCTATAGGGGCTTTGAAGATGCCTGCTATGGCTGCCGATGCGCCGCAGCCTACAAGCATGAATACCGTCTTGCTGTCAAGGCGGAAGAGGCGCGCGAGGTTGCTGCCTATGGCCGAACCTGTCAGCACGATAGGAGCCTCGGCTCCCACGGAACCGCCGAAGCCGATGGTGATGGCCGAGGCTGCCACGGAGCTCCACATGTTATGGGGTGCGAGACGGCCTTGGCGTGTCGAGATGGCGTAGAGTATCCGTGTGATGCCGTGGGAGATATTGTCGCGCACGACATATCTCACGAAGAGCATGGTGAGCAGGATGCCCAGCACGGGGAATACAAGGTAGTACCAGTTGAAGTGTGTGTTGAGGAAATTGTCGCTCAGCAGTTGCTGTATGAAGTGTATGAGGCTGTGCAGCACAAAGGCTGCCAGAGCTGCGAGTACGCCTACGACAAAGGCAAGCACGAGTGTCAGTTCGCGCTTCGAGATGTGTTCCACACGCCATTCGACGATGCGGTCCATCAATGTATTTTTCTGCAAATCAATATTGTCCACGTATGTATGATATGGTTTTCTGCCGCTTAGTGGCATCGTTATCCCTTTTTCCCGTGCATGTCACAGAGGTTGTCGGGGCTTTCCGTGTGAATGTGCAAATTTCGTGAAAAATATTTGAATATGCAAGTATTTGTATGAAAAATTTTGTCCGTGTGGCTGTATGATTGAGATGGGTCACTTTGATACGGTTAGGTGGTTGTAGGTTTTA
>JAIDEM010000097.1 GCA_029054825.1 Prevotella sp.
TACCGTGGTGCGTCCGCAAGCGGCGTGAAACGCCGATGATGATGCCTGCCGGTTCTCAATTACAGAGTCTCTTGCCTAAACAACTAAACCACCAATCGGTTACTCGGCGTTTCACGCCGTCTGAGGACGCACCACGGTACGTCCCTACACTTGTGGTGAGATACTGTGTGCGGTTACTTACGGTTATACGGTTGTGCGGTTGTACGGTTGTGCGGTTATGTGTGGTAGGTATTTTATTCTGTGAGAATATTGCCACACATGTAGGGACTTGAGCGTGGTGCGTCCTTAGACGGCGTGAAACGCCGTATCTGCTGGGGCATGATTTCCGAGTATAAGGGACTTCGGGCAAAGCCCAAACCACTAAACCACTAAACCACCAATATCATTGAATCCCATCTCTGCCATCGCCTTGCGGCGTGCCGCGAGCTCTTCGGCGGAAGGGCTCACGGTGGCGAGCCGTCTTATGGCGGCGAGGATGTCCTGCGTGGTGTCTGCCCTGTGGCAGAGAGTGCCGAGGCTGTTGCCGTGGAGCATGTGGCTGTTCACGATGCAGTGGCCCTGCCCTTTCCAGAGGGCATTGAGGAGCTTTAGCTTTATCCCTGTCGGCTGGAACGTGAGCAGGAGATTGATGTGTGCTTCACGGAGGAGCCGCTCCATGGTCTCGCCTGAAGGGTCGTGGATGATCTCCACATGCGCGGTGGCCTCGACGGCGTGCACCATGCGCGGCGAGGGACATCTTCCGGCTATCACGAGGCGCAGACCTTCAGGGAGATGGGGTGCGATGTCGTGGAGGAGATACCGCACGGTCTTGATGTTCTCTATGATGGAGAGATTGCCGTGGTAGAGGATATACGGGCGGTTATACGGTTGTGCGGTTGTGCGGTTATTCTCACAGGGACTGTCTGAGGTGTCGAAGAAGGTGTTGAGGAGCCTGACATCGTTCTCGGGGAAACGCCTCCGGTAGTATTCTGTGTCGGCTTCCGTTATCGGCAGTATCCTGTCGGCGTGGGCGAGGATTCGCTCGAAGCGCTTGAGCTTCAGGGCTTCCATGGTGTAATAGAAGCGTTTCATGCCCCATGGACAACTCTTGGCGAAGCGGCGGAAATACTCATGCTCGACATTGTGCATGCGTACGATTTTCTTCCTTTCCCTGAGCCGTGGCTCGGCGAGCAGGAAGCACGACTGTATGCCTTCGAAGAGTATGGGATGGCTGTCCTTGAGGAGGTCGTCGAGGAGCCGCCTGTCGTCTCTGCTCCTCACGCTGAAGGGCAGGAGGGAGAGCTGGCGCGAGAGCCCTGTGCGGCGTGGATAGTAGTGTATCTCGGCGGCGATGTCCCGGAGCGTCTCCTCTTCCTTTCCATGGTAGAGGAAGATATGGAGTATGAGGCGTATGCCTGCGGCGTGAAGGGCTTTCAGCTTGTAGTACATATCTACCGCTCCTCCGTATGTCGGAGGATAAGGCTGGTCGAGACATATCACATGGAGGGTCATTGGGTGCGGTTATTTACGGTTGTGCGGTTATACGGTTATTGGGTTTGGTTTCTGTGAGAATATTGCGTACAGTGTAGGGACGTACCGTGGTGCGTCCTTAGACGGCGTGAAACGCCGATGATACTGCGGTTGCACAGTTCCTTTTAAGTCTCATATACTGCCGATCACTAAACCACCAATCGGCGTTTCACACCGCCTGAGGACGCACCACGGTACGTCCCTACACTTGTGGTGAGATGCTGCGTGCGGTTGTATGGTTATTGGATTTGATTTCTGTGAGAATATTGCCGACAGTGTAGGGACGTACCGTGGTGCGTCCTTAGACGGCGTGAAACGCCGTATCTGCTGACGGGGCATGATTTCCGAGTATCTTTCCACCAAATAACCAAACGACCAAACCACCGCTCGGCGTTTCACGCCGTCTGCGGACGCACCACGCTCAAAGTCCCTACACTTGTGGTGAGATGCTAAGTGCGGTTTTGGGGTTATGCGGTTGTGATAGCTGGAATAGACATTATAGTTATGGGCAATAAGCCTGTCACTCGCTGTATATCACCTGTATCACCGTCTGTCCCACGGCCTTGAGAGTCTCCTTGGAGATATGGTCCATGGTGTCGTGGACGGTATGCCATGTAGGTCCGAAGGACGAGGCCTTGCAGTCAGGATAATAAGGTATGATGTCTATGCAGGGGATTGCCGCCACCTCGTTAACAGGGACATGGTCGTCGGTGACGTACCCTCCTGCGGAGGAGGGGAAGTATGTGCCGAAGCCTGCTGTGGAGGCTGCCGACCACACTTTCTGCACGATGGCCTGCGCATATTGCAGCGACATGCCTTCCTGATAGAACCGTGCGCCTTCGCCGCCTACCATGTCGAGGAGTATGCCGAAGGATATGTTGCTCCCGGGATTCCTGGCGTACTCTTCTGCCCAGTGGCGCGCACCGAGGGCCCAGGGGTCTTCTATCTGCGAGTCGCCCTCGTACCATTGCGGTGTGCCGTAGTCCTCGGCATCGAAGCATACGAAGTCGACATCCACGCTGGCGGAGTCGGCGGCATTGAGGAGGCGTGCCACCTCGAGCATGACTGCCACGCCCGATGCGCCGTCGTTGGCGGCGATGACAGGTGTGCGGTGGTTCTTCGGGTCAGGGTCGTTGTCTGCCCACGGGCGGCTGTCGTAGTGTGCGCAGAGGAGTATCCGCGGACGTCCTGTCGCCGTGCTGTCGGCGGAGGTGTGGCGCGCTATGATGTTCGACGACTGGAGCATGGTGCCGTCATAGCCTTTTAGCTGTGTCTGCTGGAGCTCCACGGTGCATCCGTGGCGGCGGAATTCCGCTGCTATCCAGTCGCGGCAGAGGTCGTGGGCGGAGGTGTTCATGGTTCTCGGGCCGAAGTCGCACTGCCGCTGGCAGTAGACGTATGCGGAGTCGGCGCAGAAGTCGGGTCCTGTGGCTACAGGGTCTTCTGCTTGTTGTGATGTGCCGCTGCTCTTGCAGCTTGCCATCGCGAGGAGGAGGGAGAAGAGTATTGTGGGTTTCATGTTGTGGGTTGTAGGTTATGGGTTAGGGTGGTAGCGCTATAGTAATATATAAACTGAGATGGCTGTCTGTGATATTACTGATTTTCAGCGTTTTCCAAAGGTGACGTTTTGGCAGGCGAAAGGTTACCTTTTACCCTGCTAAACGTGACCTTCGGTATGGTGAATGGTTATGGGTTTTAGGTGTTTTCTTCTGTGAGAATATTGTTTACGGTTATACGGTTGTGCGGTTATTTGATTCGCTTCCTGTGAGAGTATTGAGTAAACTGTAGGGACGCACCACGGTACGTCCCTACACTTGTGGTGAGATGCTACGTGCGGTTTATACGGTTATACGGTTTTGGGTTTTTGGTTATGGGTTATGGGTTTTATTCTGTGAGAGTATTGAGTAAACTGTAGGGACGTACCGTGGTGCGTCCTTAGACGGCGTGAAACGCCGATTACGCTTTATTGCAGTCTTTCCAATGCTCTTGTCTACCATTCGGCCAAACTACCGCTCGGCGTTTCACACCGTTTGAGGACGCACCACGGTACGTCCCTACACTTGTGGTGGGATGTATGGGCGGTTTTGCGGTTATACGGTTTTGGGTTTTTGGTTATCGTTAAGGTTGTAGGTCTATTCCGGCTATCACCGTATAACCGAAAAACCGTACTCAATCTCAAACGCCGTTCTCCTCCATCACCCTCATCCAGTTGCCGCCCCATATCTTTGCTATGTCGGTGTCGGAGAAACCGAGACTGATGAGACGTTCTGTGACGTGTATCAGTTCGGAGGCGTCGGAGAGTCCCGGCACGCCGCCGTCGCCGTCGAAGTCGGTGCCTATGCCGACATGGTCTATGTCCATGATGTCTATGGCGTGGAGGAGATGGCGCAGGAAGTCGTCTATCGATACCTTCCCCTCGCCGAGGAATCCGTGGTAGAGTGTGAGCTGCATGACACCGCCCTTCGCCGCCAGGGCGCGCATCTGTGTGTCGGTGAGGTTGCGCGGATGGTCGCAGAGGGCGCGGCAGTTGGAGTGGCTGCACACTATCGGGAGGGAGGAGAGGTCGAGGGCGTCGTAGAACGAGCGTTCGTGGGCGTGGGAGAGGTCTACGATGATGCCCTGGCGGTTCATCTCCCTGACGACCTCCTTGCCGAAGGCGGAGAGGCCGCCGTGGGTCTCTGTCGTGCGTGCGGAGTCGCAGATGTCGTTGTCGCCGTTGTGGCAGAGTGTGATGTATGTCACGCCGCGCTTCTTGAAATGGCTGATGTTGTCGAGGCTGTGCTCGAGGGCTATGCCGTTTTCTATGCCGAGGACTATGGAGCGGACGCCGAGGTGCTTGTTGCGGATGATGTCGCGTGGCGACTTTGCCAGTGCTACAGCCCCATCCGACCTGCGGCAGATGGTCTCTATCTTGTCGAAGATGTCGTCGGCGTATGCCTTGGGATGCTCCGGCGTGGGGTTTTGGGGCAGGTAGCACACCATCTGCACGGCGTCTATCATGCCCTCGTCCATCTTGTGGAGGTCGTAGAGGATGCGCGGGTCGCGTGTGAGGAAGTCCACGCCTTGGGGGAAGAGCATCGGTGTATCGCAGTGGCTGTCTATGGTCACCATCGTGCGGTGGAGGCTCTTTGCCTTGCGGAAGAGGCGTGCCTCGTCTGTCAGCCAGCGGAAGATGGGGAGGCCGCTGTCGGCGAGCTGCTCGGGATGCCATTGCACGCCCATTATCTGCCTGTGCTCCGTGGACTCCATCGCCTCGACTGTGCCGTCGGGAGCTGTCGCCGTGACGCGGAACTTTTCTCCGCAGCGGTCTACTGCCTGATGGTGGAAGGAGTTGACAAGGATATTATCCGCGCCGTAGAGCCTGCGGAGGATGCTGTCTGCGGCGAGTGCGACGCTGTGTGATGTCTCCGTCTTTGGTGTCTGCTGGCTGTGCTCCGGTCGTGCGATGTCTTGGAGGACATGCCCTCCGAGCGCGACGGCGAGTGTCTGCATGCCGCGGCAGATGCCGAGAATGGGTATATGGCGGTTGTATGCCAGGCGGCAGAGGGGCAGTTCATGGCGGTCGCGTATCTCGTTGAGCGTCAGGGTGTCGGTCCACGGCTCCTCGCCTGTCCACAGCGGATTATGGTCTGCTCCACCGCTGAAGACTATGCCGTCGAGGAGCGACAGCTGTGAGAGGAGTGTCTCTGCCGTGGAGCTGTCGAGGCGGTCGCATGCCGTGAGCTCCGGCGGCGGAAGGAGTACGGGGACTCCTCCTGCGCGGCTTATCTGCTCACAATAGCGCTGACGGAGAGAGAAGTCCTCTCCGCCAGCGTTGGTGGTGATTCCTATGATGGGCCTGTCGGCAGTCTCCCGACAGCCATGGTATATCGGTTCGAGTAGCGTGGAAAGCATTTGGTGGGTTTTGGTGGTTTGGTTATTTGGGGTCGCTTCGCTTTTGGGTTGTGGGTTCTTGGTTGTGGGTTATAGAAGCCATAGTCGCTATAGAAGCTATAGAAACTATTGAGACTATAGGGACTACTGAGACTATCAACTAAACAACAAAACCACCAAACGACCAAACAACTAAAAAAATCTACTCCTCTGCCCTGAACGCCACGGGTATTTCCCGCTTTATAGACTGTTCAAGGGAGATGAGGGTTTCCGTCGACACGACACCGGGGATATTCTGTAGCTTGTCGTTGAGGAGCTCCATGAGCTGCTCGTTGTCACGGGCGTAGAGCTTCACGAGCATGGTGTATGGGCCTGTGGTGAAATGACATTCCACGATTTCATGTATATGGGCACAGCGCTCCGCCACCTCACGGTACATGCTGCCCTTCTCGAGTCGTATGCCAACGTATGTGCAGGTGTTGTAACCAAGGGACTTGGGGTTGATGTTGAACGACGAGCCGAGTATCACTCCCACCTCTATCAGCCTCTGCACACGCTGATGTATCGCCGCGCGCGAGACGCCACACTCCGCCGCCACATCCTTGAACGGCATACGGGCGTTTTGTGACAGAATGCTAAGAATCTTCTTGTCCAAGTCGTCAATTTTATCAGTCTTTTGCATGTTTTTTGTCGATATACGTTTATAATCAATTACATTATGTAGCAAAAGTAATAATTATTGTCGTAACATCCAAGGATTTTTACACTTTTTTGTAAATTAGTGATTGCCGGAGGACATTCTTCATGCCGGAATGGTCTCTATGGTTTCTACGGCTATCATGGCTATAAAAACAAAACCACCAGATGACTAAACCACAAAATTCTTTGGATTATTGCATATTTTTTTGTACTTTTGCATCGTCTATAAAATAAACAAGGTACATTGCCGTTATATCAGAAAACGGGAATGCACCTTTTCGGGGACTGTTGCAAAGGCTTTCCATACCTTCGGGACGCGGAAACGCAGCAC
>JAIDEM010000098.1 GCA_029054825.1 Prevotella sp.
CGGGGGGGCGAAAACTGTGTTCAAACGATTTTTAGACAAAGTAAAATATATTAAGAAACAATTAAATTTGCAGTGTCCGGATAAACGGATGTTAACAAATATATCAAACAACTAACTAAAAATTATGCAAAAAAACAAGACTTTGGTCAACAAAGCCGTCAAGGCTATGTTGGTCGCTGGTTTTGCATCCGTTATGTGTCCTGTCCAGGCTTTTGCCGATGTCAGGACAGATGCTTTTGTGCAGGCCCAGCAGAATGCAATCAAGGGTACGGTTGTTGACGAGCAGGGTGAGCCTATGATAGGTGTCACTGTAAAGGTGAAGGGCTCACAGGCAGCCACTATCACTGACATCAATGGTGAATTTGCCGTCAATGCTGCCAATGGTGCAACCTTGGAACTGTCGTATGTAGGCTACACGACCCAGACCGTCAAGGCACAGAACGGGCTGAAAGTGCAGATGTCTCCCGACTCTCAGGTCATGGACGAGGTGGTGGTCATCGGCTACGGTACTATCAAGAAGCGCGACCTTACGGGTTCGGTATCTTCCGTGAAGAGCGAGGACATCGCTCGTGTCCCTGTCAGCAACCCTATTGAGGCCATTCAGGGACAGGTGGCCGGTCTGGACATCACCCGCACCTCAGGTGATGCTGATGCAGAGCTCAACATCATGCTCCGAGGTACACGCTCCATCAACGGCGACAATACGCCGCTCTTCATTATCGACGGCATGCAGGGCTCTTACTCGGAGCTCAATCCTAACGACATCGCGTCTATAGAGGTGCTCAAGGATGCTTCATCCACAGCAGTCTACGGTTCGGCAGGTGCCAACGGCGTAATCATCATTACCACAAAGGCTCCTAAGAAAGGGAAGCACAGCATCAATTTCGATGCTTACCTCGGATGGAACACTGTCCCTTCATACCCTGAGACGAGAAAGGGTGAGGACTATGTCAACTTCCGCCGCCTCGCACAGCAGAATGCCGGCATATATAATGGTGATGCCGACCTCTTCCCGACCTCTTTCCAGAACCTCATAGACAACGGCAACTGGGTAAACTGGTTTGACCTCGGCACACAGACCGGCATAACACAGAGCTACAACCTCAGCACGTCTTTCGCCAATGACCGTATCAGCTCGTACTTCTCTCTCGGATACTACAATGTAGAGGGAACACTGAAGGGCGACGAGATGACACGCTACTCTGCACGTGCAAAGATAGACTTCACGGCCAACAGGATGGTGAAATACGGACTGAACGTATATGCCATGTACTCTGACCATGACAAACGCTCCAACCGTATATGGAACCGTATGATGGGTACGGCTCCTCTCGGTATCCCTTACAACGAGGACGGCACTGTGAATCTCGATCCTCTTGGCGACGGTGGCAACACCCTTAATCCTATAGCCGACGAGGCAGAGGGACAGTATGTTAACAACATCAAGGTGCTCAGCGTCACTCCTCAGGCTTATATCGAGATTACTCCGCTGAAGGGACTGACATTCAAGTCAACACTGGGCGGTCACTTCACAAGCCGCCGTCAGGGACTCTACACAGGCAGCAAGTCTTACGAGCATCTTGAGAAAGAGCCTATCTCGGCAAGGATTCCTACAGCCTTCACATATAATTACAAGTGGGAGAATGTCCTCTCTTACAACTTCCAGATAAAGAAGGACCATGACTTCACGGTGACAGCCGTTGCCGAATGGCAGAAGAACCGTCTTGAGAAATCAGAGGCAGAGGCAAACAATTTCGACACAGACCAGTTCGGATACAACAATCTCGGTGCAGGTACAGGCCAGGCAAAGGTGTCTTCTTCTTTCGTGGGAAGCCAGAAAATGTCATACGTAGCACGTGCCAACTACTCTTACAAGGGACGCTATCTTGCAAGCGTTTCTGCACGCTGGGACGGTGCATCGGTACTCTCTGAGGATAAGCGTTGGGATGTATTCCCTGCTGCCGCTGTCGCTTGGCGCATCAGTGACGAGGCTTTCATGTCTGACATAAAGGCCATCTCGGACCTCAAGCTCCGTGCAAGCTACGGTGTGACAGGCAATGCCGGTGCAGCAGAGTATGCTACGATACAGAATATACGTGTCAATCAGTTCGCTTTCGGCAGTGACGTGCAGAATTCCAGTGGCTACAGCAATCTCATGGCAAACAAGGAACTCGGCTGGGAGAAGTCATACATGGTAGACCTCGGTCTTGACCTCGCTCTCTTCAAGAACCGTCTGAACTTCGTCCTTGACTGGTACCGTACGACGACAAAGGACGTGCTCTACCAGAAGAAGCTGCCTATGGCGGCAGGCGGTTTCGGTACTGGCGGTCTCTCTATCTGGGCCAATGTCGGCGAGACACGCAACACCGGTTGGGAAGTTGCCATAACAAGCCGCAACATCATCAAGAAAGATTTCACCTGGACGACAACCCTCAACTGGTCTACCAATAAGGAGGAGGTAGTGAAGACGACATCTGAAGGCCCTCTGGCGTTCGGTGATTACTATCTCATCCCAGGCGAGGCTATCAAGACATTCTACGGATACAAGTATGCAGGCATCTGGGGCACAGACGAGGCTGCCGAGGCTGCCAAGTACAACCAGAAGCCGGGACAGGTGCATATCGCAGAGAACGGCGAGGTTGACTATAAGTTGAATACGGACGACTACTATGTACTCGGACAGGCTACTCCTAAGTGGGCAGCAAGTATGCAGAACCAGTTCACATACAAGAACTTCGACCTCTCTATCCTTATGACCATGCGCTGGGGACAGACCATACACTATGGTTTGACAGGATGGTATCGTGGCGACGGTATCAATGCGTCGCCTGTCATCTGTGACTATTGGACTGTGGACAACCAGTCTGCACGCTATCCTATGCCTAACGCCAACGACGGCAATCCTCAGTATCAGGACTGGGCAAACTTCTTCGACGGTTCTTACTTCAAGATCAAGACCATCTCTTTCGGCTACACACTGCCTAAGAATCTCCTGAAGAAGGTTCACCTCGAGAATGTGCGCTTCTATTTCACCGCCAACAACCCGTTCGTGTTCACAAAGTGTGACTACCTGAAGAACTATGACCCGGAGAAGGGCGGCGATGACGACACCACACCAATGTCAAAGCAGTATGTGTTTGGCGTAAATGTATCATTCTAAAAAAACAATGCACTTATGAAAAAGATAAATATTTGGATGCTTGCAGCGATGGTGTCTCTCGGAGGCGTTACCACAAGCTGTGACTTGGATGAAGAAAATCCTTCCGGTGACACTGAAGCCGCATGGAGCACAATAGCCGGATATACAAAGAAAGTGAACGACTGTTATTTCGATCTTGTGCGTGTCATCTACGGCCAGGCAGAGGACAGCTTCCTTCTGGAGGCAGAGGGCGGCACGGATATCTGGGCTGACGTTAACGAGAACGGCACAAACGGTAATTACAGCAAGCTCATGCGCTACGAGGATTTCGGTGCTGCCTGCAACCTCATGAATGAGGGCTATGACGGATTCTACGGTGTGATACAGGCTTGCAACGGTGCTATCGCTTATCAGGAACAGGTTACTGACGCATCAAAGGATGCAGTATACAAGCTCGCTGCCGAGGCTCATTTCATCCGTGCACATGCACTCTTCAATATTGTAGAGTACAGAGGTGGCAAGTATCTTCCGCTGGTTCCTGTTACAGAGGAGATAAAGTCTCTGCCTATGAGCACTGTGAATGACTTCTATAAGGTCATCCTTGAGGACCTCGAGTTTGCCATGAGGTATCTCCCTGTTACACAGCCGAATCAGGGTCATGTGAAGCGTGCTGCCGCATATCATCTCTATGCCAAGGCCTGCATGACATATTCTACTTATACGGACCAGATTTCCAACGTGGTGCCTATCTCCGAGGCTGAGAGCAAGGAACTTCTCAACAAGGCGAAGATTGCCATAGATGAACTCATCGACCATGCTGCCGATTATGACACACAGCTTTATGCTGACGCAAAGGACATTTTTGCAGAGGTGAATAATAAGAACAACAAGGAGGCTTTCTTCGTTGTCAGCCACTGCGAGACAGACCTGAGCCTTAACCCGCGCGGCAATTATCCTAACCGTACATGGAAGAAATACTGCGCTTACAACAACGACAAGGCTGGTATCTATATCGAGGGTCTCGAGCCAAGCGTAAAGTCAACTCCTAAGGTGCTCAAGGGTGACTGCATCATGGAACCGACAAAGTATATGTATGAGCTTTACAGCAATCCTAAGGATGAGCGTTTCGATGCTTTCTTCAAGGTAGTTTACTACTGCAATAAGGCCACAAACCCGGAGAAGACGGGATACAGATGGATAGATGCTGATGCCAACCGCTACGGCATGAATGACGGGCGTGTGGGCAACGCTGCATACGATGTGGCACTCGGTGACACAATCATCTACCTCTCACGCACACCACTCACTGCCGCAGAGAAGGCAGAGCGCAAGTATGCTGTCTACAATATTGACGACAACTATGCTGATCCTGCCAAGCCAAAGCGGTTCTTCCCGACACTTATCAAGGGCGACTGCATGATACCTGACTACCTTACCAATCCTAACAAGGCTTACAATGCGAGCGACCAGTTCGTCTATCGTCTCGGAGAGAGCTACCTCGTCTCTGCCGAGATAGAGTGGCGTCTCGGTAATAAGGGCGCTGCTGTAGCACGTATCAATGACCTTCGTAACCGTGCCTGCAAGAATCATGACGGCAGTCTGAAGATTACAGAGGCAGAGCTTACACAGGATTTCCTCCTCGATGAGTATGCACGTGAGATGATCGGCGAGTGGAACCGCTGGATGACGCTGAAGCGCTTCCGTGCATTCGAGTCTCGTCTGGTACACAATCCTCAGATTAAGAGCTTCGATCCTAAGGTTCATTACCTCCGTCCTATTTCAAGTAAGGAAATCCTTCTGATAGATAACGGTGCCGAATACCAGAACCCTGGATATTAAACCCTGTCGACAGACGCGACCAGCGTCTGTGATAATGTGAAAGAAAAACAAGCAAGTGCCCCGTAATGAGTCGCTTGCTTGTTCTTTTTTATGGCGGGATATGATGAGGCATTTAGTTCTGTTGCCAGATGCATATCCCTGAAATATATTACGGTATGTGCTTCAGATAGGCAGTAAGAGGGGGATTAAGGAAGGATGTATCTTATGGAAAAGTACAGCTGTGCTGTAAGAATGTACAGCAGGATGTATGGTGCTGACATGCTTATGCCGTTCAGAGCCGCGAGGTATAGTTGGCGCAGGGTAGTGTATCGGGATTCAAGAGTGCCGTAGGTGATGGCACATGTGCATGTCACGAAGCACAACATTGGTATAGCTCCGGCAGAGAAACTGCTGCCAAGGAGCCGGCCTGTAGCGCTGAGAAGGACGGCATGGGGTGTGAAAGTCAACAGTCCTATAGCAACAATTTGCAGGAGAAACACGAGGATTGTGAACTGTAAGGCAAAGCCTTTCTTTGGTTTTGTGAGCTTGCTGACTTTAAGAATCCCTGCCGAGATGCCGGCAAGGATTATCCATATAATATAAGGTGTGGCAAGCAACTTGGCATGACTGCCTATGAACCAGCGTATGCCGTCGGGCGAGAGCAGGGATACCACGCCACTCTCCTGCCATGCAGTACTTATTATCCAGGACAGGGGAAAGAGCAACGCCTCGCAGAACAGCAGGAGGCAGAGGACTGAAGGCATAAGGTTTCTTCTGTAGCTCATGTTCTCGGTTTTACGGTTTGGCGGTTAGACGGTTATGCGGCTTGTCTGGTTGTTTCGTTTTTTTTAGTTGTTTTAGTCATGTGGTGATATCCGCATAACCGTGAGACCGCATAACCGCAAAACTCATTCCTCGTCAGGGACGAGATTCTCTATGTCTATTATGTGCAGTTCCAAAGCCTTTGTGACAAGTCGTGTGGCATTGATGCCTGTTTTTTTCGGGAAGAGTTTCTGTATGAGTTCTGCCTGACGTTTCTCCAAAGACTTGACACCGAACGGCATACCGCGGAGGGTTGTTATTTGCTCCTTTGTATATCCGAGGGCGAGATGGCGCAGGAAACGCTCGTCATACTCGTCGATCTCGTATCTTATCTTTGCGTCCTGATTCAGCTGTTCCGAACCGACTGTGCGCTTGAAACGCTCGACTATGCGTTCGAGTATAGGCTGGTTGAACACGAGTTGCTTACCGTCCATTACGGCAACGACATCGCGGCGTGTGAGGAGCTCTCCTGTCTTGAGGATAATGCCGTCAGCCCCGGCGTCGAGCACATCCACCCAAAGCTTCTCGTTGAGTATCTCTCCTGTGAAGATAAGTACCTTCACTTTCGGACGTGTCTGCTTTGTCTGTCGGCAAATCTCCACTCCTACGGTTGTCGAACCGCCAAGACCGAGGTCAAGGAGCACAAGGTCAGGCTCTTCTTTACGTATCAGACGCCAGTATTCAGCCTCGTTCTGTGCCGTGCCGATTATCTCCGCTTCAGGGATGTCGTTGCGTATTATGCCCTCAGTACCTTTCAGTTCGAGAGCCACATCTTCCACGATGATTACTTTGAAGTTTTCCATAAATATGTTGGAAAGATTGTTTTTGATTTTAAGTTTCAGGTAAATCTGTGTTGTTCAGCACCGTATGGCAAAGCATTCCCAATGCCTCTAAACCAGTTCGTCTACGGGCATATCGTATTCTCCGTGAGGCACTTCCTCTACAATCTGGAAATCATGGCAGACACCAATGGTGTACACCTGTCCTGCCTTTTTAAGGAATCTGTCGTAATATCCCTTGCCTCTCCCGAGACGGTTGCCGTTGCGGTCGAAGGCAACTCCTGGCACAAGCACTACAGACGGTTGGCGTTGCAGTGTTGCAATGTCACTCTCCTCGCCATGAGGCTCAAGTATTCCAAACGCTCCAGGTGACATGGATTCCTCTCCATTGTATCTGCGGAGCACCATCTCCGTGTCGCTTGTCACGCATGGAAGGAGCACATCCTTGCCTTGGGTGTAAAGAGCCACGATGACACTGCTGATGTCCGGCTCGTCGGGCAAGCTCCAAAACGCCACAACAGTCTTTGCCTCCTGTATGCGCGGATGACGTAGAATCCTCTCAGAGACAGCTGCTGACTTGACAGCCAGTTCTTCGGCAGAATGCTTTCTGCGCTCTCCGATGATGCTATTTCTTAGTTCCTGCTTTGTCATTCTTCACAGGTTTCTTCGGCCATGCATTGCCGGTGCGGAACAGTTCGACAGCCTTTAGCACAGCCTTGTCGTCAAGATTGAGATATTCTGTCAATGCCTGCTCGTCCAGCATGTTGTATATTATGCGTGAGTTGATGTATCTCTCGAGCAGGTGGTGCGACTTGCGTATCATGAGATTGCGGCGTTGCAGGCCGTGAGTGTTGGCGTAAGTCGCGAATTTATCGACTGTATTCTGTTGTACAAGATAGTCCGACAGCTCCATCATCTCCTTGAAATTGTTCAGCTTCAGTCTGTTGTCGTCGGTGTATGTATATGCAAACTGCATGATGAGTCCTGTCATCGCCGCCTGCTTGTAATAGGAGGTCATGCCTGTAGTGTCCTCAGCAATGAAATAGTCGGGCGTGATACCGCCACCGCCGTATACAGGACGTCCGAGTGTCGTGTGGTATTCAGGTCCCTCATGCTTTATGCTGTCCTGCGTGAAGAACTCGCCGTGCTCGTATCTTGCTATCAGGTCATTCTCGTATTCCTCCTCGTCTCCCATGGTATATGGCTTCTGTATGCATCGGCCTGACGGTGTATAGTAGCGCGCTATGGTAAGACGGATGAGCGAACCGTCAGGGAACGATATCTGCTGCTGTACGAGTCCCTTGCCGAAGGAGCGTCGTCCGATGATTGTCGCACGGTCATTGTCCTGCATTGCGCCTGCGAAAATCTCGGAAGAAGATGCGGAAGCCTCGTTGATTAGCACACAGAGAGGTATATGCTGGTATGCTCCGCGTCCGTCGCTCTTATAGTCATGGCGTGGCGATTTCCTGCCTTCGGTATATGTTATGAGACGCTTGTTAGGCAAGAACTCGTTGGCCATCTGTATAGCTGTCTGCAGATAGCCTCCGGTATTGTCGCGAAGGTCTATGACAAGATTCTCGAGATTCTCCTGCGACAGTGACGCCAAGGCAACGAGAAGCTCGGCGTATGTGTTCTCGCCGAAGTTCTTTACCTTTATATATCCCGTAGTCTCGTCCAGCATGTAGTATGCCGTGACGCTCTTTGTCTGTATGTCATCACGTGTGAGAGTGTAGTTCTTGACCTTTGTGCTGCCGTAGCTGAGCACGCCGATAGTCACTTTCGAACCCTTCTCGCCTTTCAGTTTGCGCATGGCAGTCTGGTTTGTGACCTCCTTGCCTACAAAAGGCTTGCCGTCGACAGCGACGATCTTGTCTCCGGCGACTATTCCAGCACGCTCGGCAGGACCGTCGGCAATGATATTCTGTACATGTATCGTATCCTCGCGGATGGTGAATGCTATACCTATCCCCGAGAAAGAACCTTTCAGGTCGTCGTTCATCACCTGCACATCCTTGGCACTGATATACACAGAGTGCGGGTCAAGTTCGGCGAGAATCTGTGGAATGGCCTTCTCCACGAGGTCATTGACATTGACGGTGTCCACATATTGGTCGTCAATGATGTGCAGCAGATTGTTCAGGCGGTTAGATTCGGTATTGATTATGTTGAGTCTGTTGCCCGAAAAATGGTTTGCATAGAATGTGCCTATAAGTATGCCTATGACCATACAGATGGCCATGAGCATGGGCATATATCTGTTTTTCTTGTTCACGGGATAATGTTTTTTTATGATGGGTTCAAAAAAATCTTGTCTGTTAGGTACGCTTCCCAGCCTCAGTCCTCACGGCATTGCCTGGAAAGCCTGGCCGTCGAGACACGCCTCACTGTCTGTCCATGCCGATATGCACCACCTCTATGCCGGCACGTTGGAGCAGTTCCACGCCGTCTGTGATACGGTACATGCGGATAAACACCACGCGTTTTATGCCCGACTGTATTATAAGCTTGGCACATTCGATACACGGCGAGTCCGTGACATACAGCGTTGCGCCGTCACTGTTGTTGTGAGAGCGTGCCAGTTTCGTTATGGCGTTGGCCTCGGCGTGCAGGACATAGGGTTTAGTGATGTTGTTCTCGTCCTCGCAGACATTCTCGAAACCTGACGGTGTGCCGTTGTATCCGTCGGATATTATGCGCTTGTCTTTCACGACAAGGCATCCTACCTGCCGTCTTTGGCAATAGGAATTCTCCGCCCATATCTCCGCCATGCGGAGGTATCGCTTGTCAAGAAGCAGCTGTTTTGATTCCATTTCTTTCCAGTAATGCGTCTATTGTAGGTTCTGCGCCTTTGAAACGCTTGTACAGTGTCATAGGATGTTCCGTACCGCCCTTGGACAGTATGCAGTCGCGGAAGCGCTGTGCTGTGTCGGTATTGAATATGCCTTCCTTGCGGAATACTGCAAAAGCGTCGGCGTCAAGCACTTCTGCCCATTTGTAGCTGTAGTATCCTGCCGCATATCCTCCTGCCATAATGTGCGAGAACTGCACCGTCATGCAGGTGTCCTCGCGCTGTTTGCCGAGGATGGCCTTCTCCCACGCCTTCTTCTCGAATGGTATTATGTCTTCTGTGAACTCCTCTTTCTTGGTGTAATAGGCCATGTCGAGCAGTCCGAAACTTACCTGTCGCAGACATGCCGTGGCACAGTTGTAGTTGCGCGCTTTCATGATACGCTCGATGAGTTCGTCAGGAATAGGCTCTCCTGTCTCATAGTGGAAGGCGAAAGTCTGGAGGAACTCGCGCTCCACGGAGAAGTTCTCCATGAACTGTGAAGGAAGTTCTACGAAGTCCCACCACACGTTTGTGCCGGAAAGAGACTCGAAGCGCGTGTTGGCAAACATGCCGTGCAGTGCGTGTCCGAATTCGTGCAGGAATGTCTCCACCTCTCCGAGAGTGAGCAGTGCGGGCTTCTCTGCGGTCGGTTTCGTGAGGTTCATGACTACGGAGACATGCGGACGCACATTCTCTCCGTCGCTGTCTATCCACTGTCCCTGGTATTCTGTCATCCATGCGCCTCCCTGCTTGCCTTTCCTCGGATGGAAATCAGCGTAGAAGACGGCGAGGAAAGAGCCGTCCTTGTCGAAGACTTCGTATGCTTTTACGTCAGGATGGTAGACAGGAATCTCATTGTTCTCCTTGAATGTGATGCCGTAAAGTCTCGTGGCAAGTCCGAAGATGCCCTTGATGACGTTCTCGAGTTTGAAATATGGGCGCAACATCTCGGAATCGAGATTGTAACGTTCGAGCTGTAGCTTGTGCGAGTAGAACGGCACGTCCCATGGCTCAAGCTCCATGCCGGCAAACTCCCTCAGCTCCCTTCTCTCCTGCTCTGCGGTAGGCTTGTAGGCTTCGATAAGGCTGTCAAGTAGGTTGTATACATTGGCGACGTTTGTCGCCATGCGGTGTTTGAGCACATAGTCGGCGTATGTTTCGTAGCCGAGCAGCTGGGCTATCTCACGGCGTAGATTGACCATGCGCTTGCATATCGCGAGGTTGTTCTCGTCGTTGTCGTGTATGCACACCTGGTTTCTCGCCATGTACATCTGGCGGCGCAGCTCGCGCTGTGTGGAGTATGTCATGAAAGGCGAGTAGGAAGGCATGTCGAGCGTGAACACCCATCCCTCTTTCTCTTGCTCCTTTGCCGTCTGCACGGCAGCGTCAATGGCTGTCTGAGGGAGGCCGTTGAGCTGTGCCTCGTCTGTGATATGGAGAGAGTATGCCTTGTTCTCCTTCAGCAGATTCTGCGAGAATTTCAGCGAGAGCATGCTCGCTTCCTCGCTTAATGTGCGAAGTCTCTCCTTTTCCTTGTCGTCAAGCAATGCGCCGGAGCGTACGAAACCGTCGTAGCTCTTGTCAAGCAATGTCTTTTCTTCCGGCGAGAGAGGGCGCAAATCACCCTTGCCGTTGCCGTCCGCATACAGGTCGTGGACGTGCCTGATGCGTTCGAAGAGCCGTTTGTTCAGGCGCACATCATTGCTGTGCTTGGTGAGTATCGGCTGCATTTTCTCTGCCAGTGCGTCAATCTCGTCTGTCGTCTCGGCAGACATGAGATTGAAGAATATTGTCGTGGCCCTGTCAAGCAGCCCGTAGTAGTGGCTGCGTTCCTTGTCAGAGTCTTTACGGATTATCGTATTGTCAAAGGTCGGTTCCTCCGGGTTGTTTACTACAATGTCTATCTCCTCGTTGTCACGGCGGATGCCTTCAAGCATCGCTTCCTCGAAATCCTTTATGGAAATCTTCCCAAACGGCGCAGTGTCGTGTGGGGTATTGTAAGGATTGAGTAATGGGTTGTTTTCGTTAAGCATAAATCTTTGCACTTTAATATGCAAAGATACTAAAAAAATATCGATATAGTAAAACTACCTGTTTACATTTAACTTACATTATTATATAATGCAGCAAAGGTTGTGTGATGTGTAAAATGCGGATTGTTATGCAGTTGATGCCCATTGGATTCCATGTGCGCCATGCGGTATCTTGCGATTGTTTTAAAAGAAAAAAAGCGATTACCTTCCCAGGCGACCGCTCTTACCTTCAATAGGTACTAGTTTAAGGTAAAAAGATTGTTTTCAGGATAACGATTGCAAAGATATGGCATTTTCTTGATTTATGCAAATTTTTCTGCGTGTTTTTTGATGTAAAATAGTTTGTGAACGTACACATTAACACTGTTTAACGCTACGAGGTGCTGTTTTCAGTGATATGGAAAGCGGTTTCAAGTGCAGTCTGGGGTAGCGTAACGGGTGTGGAGGGGTATCGGCATGAGGGATGGCACTGTATGGCTGTACAGTGGCTAATGTGAAGTAAATCAACTGTATATGGGCTTTTTGCATGCGTCGTAGACGATGTGCAATGCAAAGGGTGACCTTTTGCTCCGTGAAAGGTCACCTTTCATCGTGTGAAGTGTCACCCTTTGCCGAGCGAAAGGTCACCCTTCGGAAAACGCTGTGATACAGGCGTCATGGCGACTTTTTGATGTCAATAAATGATAATATATCCGTATGACAGCAATAAAATGGCCCTGTCATACGTTATATTTATTGTAATGAGACGAATACTATACATAATTATACCGATTTTCTGCTGCCTTTTCCCTGTTGAGGCAGAGGCGCAGACGACATCGGAGGGAGGAAACACATTCACTCTCTCCGGCCGCGTGACAGACGAAAACCAAGACCCGCTGGAACTTGCCACAGTGACCATCATGCCGCAGATGAAGGTCGCGTTTACCAATCTCAAGGGCAACTATTCCATAAGTGGAGTGTCGGCAGACAGTGTCGTGGTGCGCTTCTCCATGGTAGGCTACAAGACTAAGACGAGAGTGCTGCGCCGCCCGAGGGGAAAGCTCAGCCTGCAGATACAGATGTTTGCCGACAACCAGATAGGGGAGGTAGTGGTCACGGAGAAGAGAAGGCAGACCGGATCGACGGAAATCCTTGACCATGAGGACCTGAAGACAGTGCAGAGGTCGGCGTCCATCACGGGAAATGCCGTGGAGGATATGATACAGACGCAGGCAGGTGTGTCGACCCATTCGGAACTGTCGTCACAGTACAATGTCCGTGGCGGCGCTTTCGACGAGAATTCCGTATATATAAATAATGTGGAAGTCTACCGCCCGTTCCTCGTCCGTAGCGGTCAGCAGGAAGGCCTGTCGGTCATCAATCCCGACATGGTGGAGTCTGTAGGCTTCTCTACAGGCGGTTACGAAGCAAAGTACGGCGACAAGATGTCCTCGGCTTTGGACATCAAGTATCGCCGTCCGCAGAAATTCGAGGCCAATGCCATGGTCTCCCTCCTCGGAGCAAGTGCTTTCGTGGGCTTCTCTACAAAGAAATTCTCGTGGAGCAACGGCATACGCTACAAGCGCACAAGCAGTCTGCTCGGAAAGATGGACACGAAAGGCGAGTATGATCCGTCATTCCTTGACTATCAGACATATATGGTCTACTCTCCCAATAAACGTTGGGATATCAGTTTTCTCGGAAACATCTCCGACAATCATTATAACTTCACGCCTGAAAACCGTGAGACGACATTCGGCACTCAGGACAATGTGAAGTCACTGAGGATATACTTCGACGGTCAGGAGAAGGACCTTTTCCGCACGTTCTTCGGCACAGTGGGCATCACACGCAAGTTCACTGAGAAGACAAAGCTGTCACTCATGGGTTCGGCCTTTTCCACAAAGGAGCAGGAGGCATACGACATACAGGGACAATACTGGCTCGACCAGACGGAGACCTCTGAAAATCTCGGTGTGGGAACGTACTTTGAGCATACGCGTAACTATCTTAATGCCAGAGTGCTCAGTGCCAAACTGATGTTTGAGCATAAGTCGCGCAAGCATGAACTGCTTGCCGGACTGACGCTGAAGAAGGAGCATATCGAGGAGAAATCGCGTGAGTATGAATATCGTGACTCGTCAGGATACTCTGTGCCGCATACAGGCAAGGACCTCCAGATGATATATACGCTCTCTGCAAACAATGTCCTTGACGCCACCCGTATCGAGGCTTTTGCGCAGGACAGCTTCCGTTTCACCTCTGGAGGATGGGACGAGGAGAAGGGGGAGCGTGACGAGGACCGCATGACTCTGTACACTCTCAATTATGGTGTGCGCTTCTCCAACTGGTCGTTCAATAAGGAGAGTATCGTCTCTCCGCGTGTCTCGCTCGCCATTGTGCCGGGAAAGAACCATGATGTGACATACCGCTTCGCCGCAGGCCTGTATTATCAGGCGCCGTTCTATAAGGAGTTGCGCGACACATCGACTGTAAACGGCGTGACGACGGCGTTGCTCAACGAGAAAATCAAGTCACAGCGCTCCATACATCTCATAGCCGCCTACGACCGCCGCTTCCGCCTTTCGGAGAAGAGATACCGCTTCTCGGCAGAGCTCTATTACAAGGCCTTGTCGAATATCGTGCCGTATTCCGTCTCCAACGTGAAGGTGGTCTACTACGGTACCAATGAGGCTTCAGGCCATATCGCCGGACTTGACCTCAAACTCTATGGCGAATTTGTTCCGGGAACGGACTCCTGGGTGTCGTTCTCGGTCATGAATACCGGCATGAAGCTTCACGGGAAATCCGTGCCTCTGCCTACAGACCAGCGGTATTCCATGAATCTTTTCTTTACAGACTATTTCCCTGGGACGCAGCGTCTGAAGATGGCGTTGAAGCTCGCCTTTGCCGACGGCTTGCCGTTCGCCGCCCCTCACCGTGGCGTGGAAGACAATAACTTCCGCGCTCCGGCATATAAGCGTGCCGATATAGGCATGAGCTATCGCCTGTATGATAACGAGCGAAAGGACGGGACTGGCAAGCGTGACAAGCGGAAGGCGTTCCGAAATATATGGCTCGGTGTGGATTGCCTGAACCTTTTCGGCATAAACAATGTCAATTCCTACTATTGGGTGACAGATGTATCCAACAACCAGTATGCCGTTCCGAACTACCTTACAGGCAGGCAGATAAACGCTAAGGTCCAGTTTGAGTTCTGATAGACGACAAAAATAAAGCCCAAGACATTGTGATGCCTTGGGCTTTATTGGTTATATGGTTATAGGTTTTGGGTTTTGTGGTGTTTGTTTTTGGGTTGTAGGTTATAGATCCTGTGGATGTCGGATGTGAATCTGAAACCTAAAACCTGCAACCCCAAACCTATAACCTAAAACCACAAAACCATCAATTAAGCTTTGTAAGATTGAATCCCGATATCTTTCCGTCGTTGCTTACCATGGCGGAGACACGGAAAGAGGAGCGTGTGACGGCACCTTTGCGCTCGACATCCTGCGTGGCGGAGAAGGATACGCTGTATTCGTATTCGTTTTCTGCTATCTCACGCTTCTCGATTTTGTATGATTGTGGGTCTATGCGCCATATCATATTGTCTATGTCGTCCTTGTATATCTTGCGCATGAAGGTCACGACATCCTGCGAAGTGGCGTTTGACTTGCCGAGGAATGTGTCGAGAACCATGCCCACTGTTGCCGTGAGGCGTGACTCATCCTTGGAGTTTATGCTTTGGAAAAACTGGCGGAAGAGGGATGTCACCATCTCTTTCTCGTCAGATTGCACCATAGTGCTGAGGATTTTCGACAGCATGACGTTAGCCTCGTCTATGAATCTGCCGTCAGGATGCTGTATAGTGTATTCCTTCAGCTCGTCCTCGGAGTTACTTTTCTTAGCCGCAACCCAGTCGAGCGAGTCTATTTTCAGCAACGCTTCCTGTCGGTGAACGGATTCGGGATGTGTGTCAAGGTATGCCTGCAGCTTCTGGCGAGAGTTGCTCAGTATGGCGTTGTTCCATTCCTCGTCTCCTTTCTGCAGGGCTATAAGATGCGCTTCTATGGAGTCGCGGTGCGCTTCAGGTGCATCATTGTAGCGCAGGAGATAGCTTTGGAGTATCTCAGGGTCTGTGGAACGCATGGCAAACTCATAGTCTTCCTCTTCCTTGCTGCTCTGCGCCTGGTGGTAGAAATAGAAGAGTCCGCCGCAGATTATCAAGGCAAATGCAAATGCTATGACAAGGGTCTTGCCGTTTTTCTTGGGTTCGTTGCCCGTTGCCGGTGTCTCTTCCTGTGCTCCGTTGCCGTGTGTTGCAGGTATACCATCGTTGCTTGCAATGTTTGCGCCTGTGCTTGCCGCCGTCATGCCGTCATGATGTGCGGCAGATTTCATCACGCCTGTCTCTGCATTTCTTGGAGCATGACAGTTGGGACAGATACCGTCAGCAGTAAAATAAAGGTGTCCGCAATGGTGGCAGTGTGTCACTTTACCTGCTATCTCGACACCGCAGGACGGGCAGGTCGGCGCTTTATCGCTTACCTGTCGTCCGCATTCAGGACATTTTATAATCATCTTTCTTCGCTTTGTTGTTTTTCTTCTTTATTTATGCCGGTACCTTATTTCCTTGAGTTTGTGCTTGCCCATGAAGCGGGACTTGTCCACATAGCCTTTGATTCCCTTGATATGCCCCTTCCCTGTGTATTGCCAGAGGATGTAGTCCAAATCGTCTTTCAACTTAGGCTGTCGCTGTGTGTACTGCGCAATCATGACTTTGTATCCGTCAAGCTTCCCTAACAGGTATTTGTCGTAGAAGTTTGCGCCGGTGTAAAGCAGAGGTTTCTGCTTGTAATATTTCTCCACAAGGTCGAGGAATTTAAACAGAGAATCGCAGAAAGCCTGTGCCTGCAGTCCGCCAGTTACCTCGATATCGATCATCGGGATAAGGTCTTGCTCGTGAGGGCGGCACTGCATTGTGAAGTTTTCCAGCTGTTTCTGCTGTGGCGTTCTCGGCCGATAGAAGTGATATGAGCCTACGGCGAGCCCGTTCTTGTGTGCTGTCTTCAGATTGTTCTCATACCTGGCATCTATGCGGTCGCCTCCCTCTGTGGCCTTGATGTAGACATACTCCATGTTGGAGTTTTCTGCAATGGTCTCCCAGAATACATGTCCCTGATAGTGGCTGATATCTATTCCATGTATGTGCCTGCATGTATCTTCACATTCAAGGTCAGCTCTGCTCATGTCGATGACTTTCTTGCGTCCTTTTTTTCTTGGTGCGAGTCCGTCCAGACCGTCAGGAAGTTCCAACTCGGTAGGTGACTTCTCCACCTTTGCTGCCTTATCCCTTACAGCCTTGATGGCAGGGATATCCTGTGCCTGTGCCGTCATTCCTGTGAGTGACATGACGGTACAAACAAGCAAAAATATGATGTTTTTCGGGATTTTGGTATTCATATCTCTTTGCAAAATTACTATATTGCAGGCGAAAAACAAAATAAATTAATAATTATTTACGGTTTTACGGTTTTTCGGTTATGCAGATATTACACGGTCTTGCAGTTGTGCGTTTATGTGGTTGGCAGAACATTTGTCGGTAAAACCATACGACCGTGTAATATCTGCATAACCGTACAACTGCAAGACCGTCATTCCTTGGCAAAGGTTTTCTTGAAAGCCGTGGCGTATCCGTTGAAGATATTTATGTCGACAGGTGTCTTTATGCCTGCGACACGGCCATCGGGGCTTAGCTGCCAGAATATCATATGCACATCAGGCTTGTATTCTCCGTAGCGTGCTATCCAGATGTTGTAGTTGGCCTTGATGTGCCCTGCATCTGTCTTCATGTCCGTACTGGCGAGGTGTTTGTTTATAAACGACTGGCTGACATACAGGATAGGCCGTACACCCCACCGCTTCTCTACCGTTTCCAGCCATAGCCTTGCCATCCTGAGGAGCACCTTCTCGCCTCCCATAGCTCTTATCTGCGCCTCGGTAGGTTCGAGGTCGAGCACAGGAGGCAGGTCTCCGCTGCTGTAATGGCTGTTGGAAATGAAGTATGCAGCCTGTGCCGAAGCGCTTTTCTTTGTAGAGAAGAAATGGTAGGAGCCCACCTTATATCCATGTCTGCGTGCCTGTGCGTAATCGTTACGGTAATAGTCGTTCTTGATACTTGTGCTCTCCGTGCTCTTTATGTACACGAATGAGATAGGGAAATCGACAGGGCCGTTGACCTTTTTCTTCGACATTGTGCCGAGAGAGGTTATGCGCAGACGTTCCCATTGTATAGGGTAGACAATCTTCTGTCTCACTCTTATCTTTTGCCATCGCTTGCCTCTCTTTACCTTCTTGACAACAGTGCGATAGCCTTTATTGCCCGAAAGCTCATGTTGCCATCGCGAGATGTCTATACCATAGATATGGTTTGCGGAGTAGACTGGCTGCTCTCCCTTGAACACTCCATTCTCCCACTTGCCTGCACGGACATGACTGTCGAAGCCGATGCCGAACCCGTGGCGCGCTTTCAGTGAGTCGCTGTATTCTCCTTCATAATATCCGCCACCCTTACAGTATATCGCCACAAGATTCTGCCCTCTTGACGGTATGCGCCTGATGACGGTGTCGGCAGGGGCGGAGAGAGCCTTTGACGGTGTCTCTCCATAGCCTATATCATCCGCTCCGAGATATACTGGGCGGAAACCGTCAGCCCTGAACTGGCGGAGGAACAGCCTTGCGCCGTCATCTGTCGTCCTGAACACCTTGTATCCCTTGCGCAGCGTGACGCTCTCCTTAGCCTTGAATCGTTCCTTGCCGTAGACGATGCTGTAAGCCGACTGGTTTTCCACACGGAAGCCCTTTGCCCGGCACAGTCTCTGTATGGCGCCGGTGAGGGCGGAGACGGAGTCCTGCTTGTGCAAGACCTTCTCCCTGTGACGTATGACGACATCAAAACCTTCGTCCTGCATGTCGTGCGAGTGCATATAGTAGTCTATCTCGGACAGCAACATGCAGTATTTGCGTTGCAGGGCGTTGAGGTTTGCAAGTTCCTGTCTAAGCAGTCCGGGGACGGCGTCTGCCGGTATGTCTGTCTGCCGGCGTTCCTCCATGCTGTCTGTGCGGCACGCTGCCAGTCCGAAACATGACGGCAGCCACAGCCTGTTTACCCATGAAGCATGTCGTGTGCGTGTTATCCGGCGCAGGAACAGCGAGTCTCCTGCCGTCGCCACGAGAGTGTCTTTGCCTGGATAGACAAAGACACGCAGTGTGTCATGTCCGTCTTCGTCTGTGAGCAACAGGTATTGCTGTTCCTCTACAGTCACTGTTGTCGATGGGGTAGGTGAACTGTAGTACATGCGCGACACTGTGGCAGCGATGGCCACGAGCACCGCTATGGCGGTGATGTATATGTACTTGCGTGATGTTCTCATAAGGATATGAAAACGAGACATCCAAGGCTTTCACCTTGAGTGTCTCGCTTTGGTTGTAGCACCTCCATGAATCTGCAAATGCATGAAGGGCAAACGACCATATATATAATATGGTGGAATCTTCTTACTTCTTAAGGCTTGCGTAGCGGCTCATGAAGCGATCGACACGACCAGCTGTATCGACAAGCTTGCTCTTGCCTGTGTAGAATGGGTGAGAGGTGCTTGAGATTTCGACCTTCACTACCGGATAAGTCTCGCCCTCGAACTCAACTGTGTCGTTGGTCTTGGCTGTAGATCTTGTGAGGAACATATCGCCGTTGGACATATCCTTGAATACGACCGGACGGTAGTTCTCTGGATGAATACCTTTTTTCATTTTTTCTTTTCTTTAATTGAGTTTATACGATTATTGCATAAAGCGGATGCAAAGGTACAAAGAAAAGTTGGAAACGGAAAGCGAAAGACGGAAACAAAATGCGTAATTAAAATATATTAACATAAAAGCGCGGTATCTTTTGCCTGTTTTTCGTAAAGATTTATTAATTTTGCTCTCTGAAAGTACCATCATGTGTCTTGGCATATATAATTGTCAGTGGCACACATAAAAACCAAATACCATGACAATCATAGGAATAGCAGGAGGAACAGGCTCGGGAAAGACCTCCGTAGTGAAGAAAATCGTGGAAGCCCTTCCACCAAATTATGTGGCGGTGATACCTCAGGATTCATACTACAACGACACAACAGGGCTGACAGACGAGGAACGCAAGCAGATAAACTTCGACCATCCTGACGCTTTCGACTGGAAACTCCTCATCAAGCAGATAAGCGACCTCAAGGCAGGGCGTGCCATAGAGCAGCCGACATACTCGTATCTCATCAGCAACCGCCTGCCGGAGACTATCCATGTAGAGCCCAAGCCGGTGATAATCGTCGAGGGAATCATGGCTCTTGTAGACAAGCGCCTCAGGAATATGATGGACCTGAAGATATACGTCGACTGCGATGCGGACATCCGTCTGCTGCGCAACATACAGCGCGACACCATCGACCGCGGACGTACCGTGACGATGGTCATGGACCGTTACATCAAAGTCCTCAAGCCTATGCACGAGCAGTTTATAGAGCCTACAAAGCGTTTCGCCAATGTCATCATTCCTGAGGGTGCAAGCAATACGCCTGGCATAGACATAGTCTGCAAGTATATCGAGCGCCTCTGCGGAGTGAAAGAATAGCCTTCGCGACGTGAACAGGTGAGAGGAAAATATTTATTTATAACATGTTGATAATAAATGTGTTACAAGTGGCTTTGCAAAAGGTCACGATTAGCCTTGCAAAGGGTTACCTTTTACCAAGTAGAAGGTAACCCTTTGTTGCATAAAAGGTAACCCTTTACGTTCCAAGACTATACATTGATTTTGTTGGCTGAGTTACTATGAACGCATTGACCGTATGAAACCGCTTTGTATGAAAAACTTACTCTGTATATTGCTTCCACTTTTCGGTATCACGGCAGAAGCACAAAACGTGCTTGATGTCGAGACATCTCTCATGCGTGACTCCGATGAGATATGCATGCAGCGCGTTACACCACTGCCGGTGGGAGACGAAGGCATGGATGTCCTGTGGGACTTCACCATGGCAGGGGATATGGATGAGCCACACGCTATCACATTCCGAAAGGACACTCTCGGCCGCCATATCGTCATTGAAGACGATGGAGTGAAGCGGTACAGCCTGTCGTCCGATGGCCAGCTGAGGCTCGTAGAGACAGAAGACAGGCATACGGCTATGCACTACGGCCAGCCACGGTCCGTGATGAGATATCCGTTGCAGTATGGCGACACGCTATCCTCCGTATTTGCCGGCCATGGCAGATACAGCGGCGACCATTTTCTGAAGGTATGCGGGCAGACGGATATCTGTGCCGATGCCTACGGCTCGCTCATAATGTCCGAGGGCGATACTCTGAATGCCCTGCGTGTCCGTTCGCTCACGGTCACATCCATGTATATGGCTCTCGACAGTATCGGCGATATAGGCTCTGCCGCACATGTGAAGCAGGAGATAGAGGACTCTTACGACTGGTATGCAAGAGGCTATAGGTATCCTCTTTACAGGACAGTCCGGCGCACAAGTTACTCGGACATGACTCCTGTGGCGACTGATATCCGCTCTTATCGGCTGTTGCCCGAGAACTTCACTGTTGCCGGCGACACAAGAAACGAAAGTATCCTTGCAAAAGACTCTCTTGACAGGCAGAGGGAAGAGGCTCGCGACATACTGAGATATGAAGTCTCCGTCAGCGGTGGCAGTGTCAGCATAGTATACACTTTGGCACAGGATGCGCAGATTACGGCCTTGCTGACGGATATAAGCGGCATAATATACCAGAAAGACATCCGTCACGGTATTTCAGGACAGCCTGCAACCATCTCCCTCGATTGCGGCCGATTACGTTCAGGTACATATACTCTCTATATAAATGTTGCCGGAAACGTGTACAGTGAGAAAATAAGACTATAATGACTATGAAGCATAATCTCCTTTTCCTTTTCCTTTCGTTCTTCCTTCTCCCGTCAGTATGCCATGCTGATGATACGGGCGGCAAGAACAGCACTCCGATGGATGCCGTCTATCCGCGTTCTCCCCAGGCGGCGGCATTGGCACGCTATGGCGAGTATCCTGTAGGACACACTACAGGAGTGCCGGACATCACCATACCTCTCTATGAGGTGAAAGTCGGAGATTATACCTTACCTGTCAGCATCTCGTACCATGCCTCAGGCATTAAGGTCAATGATGTCGTCTCCACTGTAGGCTTGGGCTGGAGCCTCAATGCAGGAGGCGTGATAACGCGAACCGTATGCGGAGCCCCGGATTTGGAGTATGCGTCCAAGAAATACTATGATTACGACGAGACAAAGGAGCTTATTGAGCATGTCAAGGAGAGCGGACAAGGTGTTCCTGAATTAAACCGTCTCATTAGCGGTGGTGGCGGTAGAGTACTGTGTCGCGACTATGACTGTGCCTCCGACAGGTATATATACAATTTCTCTACAAAGAATGGTATCTTCAGGTATTCATATAGGGATGAAAGGTTCATTGCCGTAAACCACAGCAACATGATATTCGAAGTCTTTGGCGAGGCAGAAAACAGTTATTTCCATGTTGTTGATACAGACGGCACGGAATACTATTTCAAACAGCTGGAGTATGCCGGTGTCCTTGACGACGAGAACAAGACAGACCTGTCCTCGTGGTATCTGACAGAAGTGAGGACAAAGAACGGCGACATAAAATTGCGCTATACCCAGTCTGCGGAATATTTCGTATACAACCATTTCGAGATACTTTTGGTAGGAGGTTTTGAACTATATGGAACTTCTCAGGGAGGCACCAGTGAGAGGGCAAGGTTCAGCAAATCCTATGCTGGGCACTGTTTCCGGACTCCTGTAGTATCAAGCATAGAATGGGAAGGTAATGCCATGACTTTCAGCTATGCCAATGACCGTGAGGATGTCTGGAAGACAAGGCTGGCGAAGATTGAGGTGAAAAACAGCGATGGTGATGTACTTAAGACAGTGGATTTCGACAACCATAGTTTCTGGGGAAACAAGAGTGAAGAGAAGCGTATGATGCTTCGTGGAATGGATGTCTCGGATGAAGGTAAGTACGGTTTCTCTTACAATGACACTTCTGGTTCCTTGCCGCCATATAGTCCTCATGATGGCCCGCGAGCTGATTTCAGGGAAGACTATTGGGGGTATTACAATGGCACGAACAGCAAGTATTCCATTCCGAAGGAGGCTTTTTCTAAAGCATGGAACAAGCACAGAGTATGTCCTTTTTCCGCCCGGTATCCTATAAGCGACTTTGCAGACAGAGATCCTGTGGAATATTATTTGAAGTTCGGCATACTCCAGTCTGTGACATATCCCACGGGAGGCATGACTGATTTCGAGTTTGAATGGAATGGGCAGAAACAGGCTGGACTGCGTGTGAAGTCCATATCCAATTATGACATCCAGAACGATCTGGTGGAGCGGAAGACCTATGAATATGATGTGGCGGTGAATGTGGCAGACCATCCTCTTGAGACCATGGCGTATCCTGCATATTTTCTGATGACAATCTATCCGTATGCAGGATATATGACAAAGGATGAGTGCATGGTGTGTGTCGGAGAGCCGGAGCTTCCTATAAGCTATTCCAATTCCGTATTTTACAGTGTGGTACACGAGGTGAATGCCAATGGCGACAGGGTGGAGCATGAATACAGCACAGTTCCAGAACCCGGTTGGCTTTGTGGACGTGCATTTCTCGGTGAGGTACCACATTTTGTCTTAGGCGCTGTACACGATTACGGTACGTTGGCACCTTTTCCTGTAAGAAAGTCGTACAGTGATTCTGCAGGACGGTTGATGAAAGAGGAAACGTACGACTACGGCAATTACGAAGTGCGGAGATTCAGTGCAGGGACGAAAATCGCCTCGTATCTGTACAGCACATCTAATCTTGGTCGGGATTTCCATATAGCCTTGCCTTCCTATAAGGCTGTCAGCGATGCCAATACCCACTTGACGTATTCTGACGATGAAATGGTCTTCGACTCCATCACAGTCCATTCCATGACCTGCCAGCTTCTCAGCAAGACCGTCAAGGACTTCACGACTGGTGTCACCACGACCGAGACCTACACCTACGAC
>JAIDEM010000099.1 GCA_029054825.1 Prevotella sp.
ACCTGAGTAACACGGTCAAACCGTAAAAATGGAATGTTAAAATTTTACGTGGACAGCAGTGTACCGTGGTGCGTCCTAAGATTGCGTGAAACGCAGATAGTGAGTGAACTTCACATGAAAGTCAGTTTCGTAATCTTGACATCCCTCCCACTTGACAGTCTAAAAGCAAACTCTTGGCTATCGGGCTTTTACCTGAGACGTTCTGCAGGGGCTAAGCGGATTTTGCTTTGCCGGGTTTAACCGGAACTTTGCTTGCCCTTATGGATTCGCATAGAATACCCTTTGCTGGTTTCTTGTTGAGCAGACAATAATTATAGGGCTATCCTATCTATATAAACGAAAATATGGAGAAGCCGTTATGACCTCTCCATATTATATATGGCGAATGGATTACTCCTTATTCGTCTTTCTGCAAGTCTTTGCAGAGACTTACTTTACACGCTGACCTGCGATGTTGAAGTCACCGATCATGATCTGACCGTCCTTGATGACCTTAACAGGAGCAGCCTTTGCGTTCTCTGCGTTGATGTTTGCAATGCCAGTACCAGTAGCATCCTTTGTGTATGATACAGTGCTTACAGTAGTTGCACCTGGAACGAATACGAAGCCGTTAGATGTGATCTTAGAACCTACAGCGTGTACATAGTACTCTCCTACCTCTGCATATACAGGGAAAGCGATAACGCCAAGAGCGTTACCTTCTGTCCATATTGTACCAAATGTATTTGTAGCGTTGGACTCTCCCCAATTTGCAAGACCAGCAGCAACATCTGTACACCAAGAGGCGTCAGCGAGAACCTTGCCGTTGTCATAGCCGTTACCAACCTGATACCAGTTCATTTCGTCACCAGGAAGGGTGTATGAAATGGTTTTGCCATAAACACTAGTGCTAAGAAGCTGTCCCTGCAGTGTGTAGCCAACCACTTCAGCCTGACCATTATTAACATCGCCTTCCCATACATAGTAAGTTTTGTTTCCAGTCAGCTTGCCAAATACGTAGAGAACACCGTCAGCCTTAACATTGAATCCGAAAACGGCACCAGCAAGACCAGCGCCCTTGTCTGTGATGTTATTTACTTTTGGGTTTGTCTGTCCCTGAATACCAGTGGTCATCTTGTAAGGAACGCCGTCAATAGTAACCTGGTTTGAAGGATCAGCTTCTCCTGTCATCTCAACGATTTTGTAAGTATCGTCAAAAGCTGCTGTCATAGTAACGTTTGCAGACTTACATACTTCGACTCCTGCCTCTAAAGATACAGCTGTTGTTGTAGCCTCTGCGCCAAG